>CAYWWL010000219.1:0-4031 GCA_964461925.1 uncultured Caulobacterales bacterium
AGCCTTTCCGCGCGTATGCGCAAAGCTTTTTGCTGGCCCAGGACTGGTGGGCGCGCGCAACAAAGGCGCCGCCGGTCGTCGACAAACATCATGAGGCGGTTGTCAGATTCGTTGCGCGCCAATTACTCGACATGGTTTCGCCCGCAAACTTCCCGGCTGCCAACCCGGCGATTATCACAAGAACTCTAGAAGAAAGCGGGCGCAATCTCCAGCGCGGGTTTTCGTTATGGCTCAACGATTGGACCCGCGCGCTCAACGGCGCGCCGCGCGCTGACCTCAGCGATTATGTTCTCGGCCGTGATCTTGCGACAACGCCGGGCGAGGTTGTCTTTCGAAATGAGTTGATCGAGCTCATTCAATATGCACCGCAGACGGAGAAAACCCGTCCGGAACCGATCCTGATTACGCCGGCCTGGATCATGAAATACTACATTCTCGACCTGTCGCCGGAAAACTCGCTGGTGCGCTATTTGGTGGAGAACGGTTTCACCGTCTTCATGATCTCGTGGAAAAATCCGACCGCCGAGGATCGCGAGTTGTCGCTTGAAGACTACCGCCGCCTCGGCGTAGATGCGGCGATCAAGACGGTATCATCGATCGCGCCCGGCAAGCTTCATCTCGTCGGCTATTGCCTAGGCGGTACGCTCGCCGCAATCGCCGCGGCGGCCATGGCGCGGGACGGGGACGACCGGCTTCAATCGCTAACCTTGCTCGCCGCGCAAACCGACTTTACCGAAGCCGGCGAGCTGACGCTTTTTATTGATGAAGCGCAGGTGACGTTCCTCGAAAATGTTATGGCCGAGCAAGGCTATCTTGACGCGCGTCAGATGGCCAGCGCTTTTCAGTTGTTGCGGTCGAGCGATCTCATCTGGTCGAAAATGGTCCGCAGCTACTGGCTTGGCGAGGCGCCGGCGATGTTCGATCTGATGGCGTGGAACGCGGACGCGACCCGCATGCCCTATAAGATGCATGCGGAGTATCTTCGAAAACTCTTCTTGAGCAATGATTTCGCCCAGGAACGCTATCTCGTTGAAGGCAAGCCCGTCGCCATGCGGGACGTGCGCGCGCCGATCTTCGCCGTCGGCACGGAACGCGATCACGTGGCGCCCTGGCGGTCGGTCTACAAAATCCATGCGCAGGCGAGCGCCGACGTCACCTTCGTTTTGACGAGCGGCGGGCATAACGCCGGCGTCGTCAATCCGCCGGGTCCGAAAAAAAGACGCCATCAGATCGCGACCCATGACGATCTTGAGGCGTATGTCGATCCCGACGCCTGGCGCGCAGCTGCGGCGCGTCACGAGGGTTCGTGGTGGACGTGCTGGCTTCGATGGCTTGAGGAACGTTCCTCGGCGCCGGCGGGGGCTCCGAAAACAGCACCATCAATCGCCCCGGCGCCCGGCGCCTATGTGTTGGAGCGTTAGGCGATGGCGGCGGGGATCGATGCGCCCGTAACGGTGATCGGCGCCGGGCCGTCAGGTTTGGCGAGCGCCATTGTGCTCGCCCGCGCCGGGCGCCGCGTTATTGTGCGCGAGCGCCGCCGCAGCGTCGGCGCGCGTTTTCACGGCGACTTTCAGGGTCTGGAAAACTGGAGCGCGGAACGCGATGTCCTCGATGAATTCAGAGATCTCGGCGTACCGGTAGAGGCGCCGCTGCATCCGGTCTATCGCGGCGAGGCATATGATTTTAGGGGCCGGCGATACGCGGTCGGCGACGACAAACCGCTTTATTACCTCCTAAGGCGCGGGCCGGGCGGCGGCACGCTTGACGAAGCGCTGTTAAACGCCGCACGCAGGGCGGGCGCCGAGATCCGGTTTGGCGATGAAGTCAAGCGCGCGCCGAAAAACGCGGTGATCGCGACCGGTCCCCGACGGGCCGACATTATCGCCTCCGGCTATACGTTCCGTACCGGGATGGAAGATGCGCAGCATGTCTGTTTCGACGACCGGTTCGCTCCATGGGGATATGCGTATCTCCTTGTCGCAAACGGATTCGGCACGCTGGCGGTCTGCATGTTTCGTGACTTTAAAAGACATGCCGAATGTCTTGAGGCGGCGAAAGCGTTCTTTGAACAGTACGCAGGCTTGGAGATGTATGACCCGAAACCGTTCGGCGGGTACGGCATGCTGTCGCGGATCACGCGGGGTGAGCGGAAAGGACGCCGGCTGGTCGGCGCACGCGCCGGGGTGCAGGACGGTCTCGCCGGTTTCGGACTTCGTTATGCGCTCCTTTCCGGCGCGCTGGCGGCGCGCAGCATTCTCAACGGTGAATCCTATGAGCGCTTGTTGCGCCGCCGTCTCCGATCGGGCCATGGCGCGGGCGTCGTCAATCGGATGGTGTTTCAGGCGGTCGGCGACAAAGGGCGCGCCTGGGCGCTGGGGCGGCTGTCGCGCGCCGCGGGCCGCCGCGGATTGCGCCGTCTTTATCGCGGTTCGCTCGCTCATCGCGCGCTTTTCCCCATCGCGTCGGTTCGGTTTGGCGAACGGCTCAATCACCCGGGCTGCCGCCATGTGGATTGCGACTGCCCGTGGTGCCGCGTGAACGAGAAGCGCGATCGCCCATCCGACATTCATCTTTGAGGGGAAGGGCCGGGGTGTTCGTACTAAACGGAAGGATTGAAGCAAGTGTATTCGGAAAACATGAATCTCACCGGCAAGACAGGTCTTGTGGTCGGCGTCGCCAATCAGAACAGTCTCGCCTGGGCGGCGGCGAAACGTCTGCGCAATGCTGGCGCCGATCTCGCCATGACCTATCTCAACGACAAGGCGAGGCCGTTCGTCGAGCCGCTGGCGCGGGATCTTGGCGCGGAGATTTTTGAACCCTGCAATGTTAATGAAGAGGGCTCCCTCGAAGCGGTGTTTGAAAAAATCGCCGGGCAATGGGACCGCCTTGATTTCTGTTTTCATTCGATTGCATGGGCGCGGAAGGAAGATCTTCACGGACGGCTGACGGACTGCTCGGCGGAAGGCTTTGCAGAATCAATGCTCGTCTCCTGCCATTCCTTTATCCGGATGGCGCATCTCGCGGAGCCCTTGATGCGGGACGGCGGCAGCCTCACGACGTTGAGTTTTCTCGGCGCCGAAAAAGTCGTCGATCATTATAACGTGATGGGCCCGGTGAAGGCTGCGCTCGAAAGTTCGGTGCGCTATCTCGCCCATGAGCTCGGCCCCAAATCGATCCGTGTCAACGCATTATCGGCGGGCGCCGTTGCGACGCGTGCGGCGTCAGGCATCGAGCATTTCGACGAGCTGTTGGACGAGACGAGCGCCAAGGCGCCGTTGCGCCGAACGATCGACGCCGACGAAGTCGGCCGCGCGGCGCTCTTTCTGGCGAGCGATTACGCCAGCGGCATTACCGGCGAAACCATGCATGTGGACGCCGGTTATCACATCGAAGGCATGGTGTTTCATTGATGAACGCAAGCGACATGAAGACGACTGTGGAGGATCCTGTCTGTAAGAAAACCATCGACGTCGCCGACGCTGCGGCCCAGGCGGAGCATGAGGGCTGGGCGTATTTCTTTTGCTCGATTGAATGCCGCCGAAAATTTATTCGTCAGCCTGCAAAGTATGCCAGTAAGCCGACCATTATTGCGCATAAGTCACGCCGCCCGCGCGCGCAGAACAAGACTGGCCAGTCATAGTTTATTTTTCACAATAAGGACCAAGGGGGTCGCTTTTATGGACCATACGACGCACGCTCATCACGCCCACGCAAAACACGCCGGTCACGAACATCACGGCAGTCATAAAGGTCACGGCGCAAGCGCCGGCGGCCATGATCATGAGGCGATGGTCGCCGATTACCGCAAGCGGTTTTGGGTGACTTTTGTCCTGACGATTCCGATCCTGGCGCTCGCGCCGATGATCCAGGGCTTTCTGGGTCTTGAAGAGATATTGGCGTTCCCGGGCGACAGTTATGTGCTCGCACTCTTATCGAGCATTGTCTATTTCTACGGCGGCTGGCCATTCCTAAAAGATCTGTGGACGGAAGTCGCGGCGCGCAATATCGGCATGATGACCCTTATCGGGGTC
>CAYWWL010000220.1:0-4021 GCA_964461925.1 uncultured Caulobacterales bacterium
GACGATGTAGGCAAAGGTGAATCCGAGGCCTGCGACCATGCCGGCGATGGCGCCATAACTGTAAGTGGTTCCGTCCGTGAGGGTGAGGAAGCCAGCGTCGGCGCGGCGTTCCATAGCGCCATGGAGCCGCGCGGCGAAATTCTGTGTCTCCATGCGCCTGGTTATACGCCATCCCTAGCGGCGATCAAAGTCGCTGCGCCGGACGCCGTCGGTCCCTTGCTTGGAGGTCTTGCTCGCGCCAAGCGCGGGAATTAGAGTGCGGCGCAAAATTACCCGTGGCGGTCGGCCTGGCGTAAGGGCTCGTCGCCAAGAAGGATCTGGTCAGATGTACGACACTCCCGACGCCGCCGGCGCCCCGGCGGGGGCTCCCCGTCCGGTCAATAATTTCAAGGCCCAACTCGACGGCGCCAGCAAGAGCGCCGCGGATTGGCTGGCGGCGCGGCAAAAGCCGGACGGCTATTGGGTCGGGCAATTGGAATCCAACGCCTGCATGGAGGCGCAATGGATCATGGCCCTGTGGTTCCTGGAGCTCGACGATCACCCTCTCAGGCCGCGCCTCGCCCAGTCCTTGCGCGAGACCCAACGCGAGGACGGCTCCTGGGAAATTTATTACGACGCCCCTGGCGGCGACATTAACACCACGGTTGAGGCTTACGCCGCCCTCCGTTCGGTGGGCGACGACCCCGCCGCGCCGCATATGGTCGCCGCGCGGGAATGGATCCTGTCGAAAGGCGGATTGCGCAATATTCGGGTCTTCACCCGCTACTGGCTCGCCTTGATCGGCGAATGGCCATGGACCAAGACCCCGAACGTGCCGGCGGAAGTGATCTACTTCCCCAATTGGTTCCCGTTCTCGATCTATAATTTCGCCCAATGGGCGCGCGCCACCTTGATGCCGATCGCGGTCCTGTCGGCGCGGCGTCCGTTTCGGGCCTTGCCGCAAGAGCGCCGGCTCGACGAATTGTTTCCACAAGGACGAAAGGCGTTCGATTATTCCTTGCCGGATAAGCCGGGCGCCGACTTCTGGGACGGCTTCTTTCGCGCGGCCGACAAAGTGCTCCACGCCGGACAAAGCTTCGCGGAGAAGACCGACATAAGCCTATTCCGCAACAGCGCGGTGAAGCGGACGCTCGAATGGATTATTCAGCACCAGGACGCCGACGGCGTGTGGGGCGGCATTCAACCGCCCTGGATCTATTCCTTGATGGCCTTGTGCGTGGAGGGCTACGCCCATGAGCATCCTGTGGTGGCCAAGGCGCTCGCCGCCCTCGACGATCCGAATTGGCGCGTCGACAAAGGCGACGCCACGTGGATTCAGGCCTCTACGAGCCCGGTCTGGGACACGGTCTTGACCTTGCTCGCGTTCGACGACGCCGAGGTCGAGGAGGACTATCAGGAGCAAGTGGCCAAAGCCGTTCAATGGGTGCTCGACCAACAAGTGTTGCGTCCTGGCGATTGGAAGGTCAAAGCCCCGAACCTGGAGCCGGGCGGCTGGGCGTTCGAATACAAAAACTTCTTTTATCCAGATACGGACGATACCGCGGTGGCCTTGATCGCCCTTGAGCCGTTCCGCAACGATCCCCATTGGCGCGAGCGCGGCGTCGAGACGGCGATCGAAAAGGGCGTCAATTGGCTGTTTGGCATGCAGAGCGAATGCGGCGGCTGGGGCGCGTTCGACAAGGACAATAACAAGCAAATCCTGACCAAGATTCCGTTCTGCGATTTTGGCGAAGCGCTCGACCCGCCGAGCGTCGACGTCACCGCCCATATCGTCGAGGCGTTCGGCAAATTGGGCTTCTCCAAAGACCATCCGAACATCGCTCGGGCGATCGCTTACCTGAAGTCCGAGCAGGAAGCCGACGGCGCGTGGTTCGGGCGCTGGGGCGTCAATTACGTCTATGGCAGCGGCGCGGTGCTGCCGGCTCTAGAGGCGATCGGCGAGGACATGACCGCGCCATATATTCGCAAATGCTCCGATTGGCTGGTGCTCAACCAGAATGAGGACGGCGGTTGGGGCGAGAGCTGCGCCTCCTATATGGACCCGGGTCAAATCGGCAATGGTCCGTCGACCCCGTCGCAAACCGCGTGGGCGTTGATGGGGCTCGTCGCGGTGGCGCGCGAAGACGATTCCCGGGCCATTCTCGACGGCGTGCAATTCCTGCTCGACCGCCAGACCGCCGACGGCACCTGGGACGAGCCGTATTTCACCGGCACCGGCTTTCCAGGATATGGCGTCGGCCAGACGATCAAGCTTGGCGACCCGCTTCTGCAGGAACGCCTAAAGCAAGGCCCGGAGCTGTCCCGGGCCTTCATGATCAATTATAATCTGTACCGACACTATTTCCCGATGATGGCGCTGGGTCGGATTCGCAAGAAATTGCCGGCGCTTGGTCTCTAGGCGCAATCGCCGTCCATCGCTTCGATCCAGGCGCGGATGAGCTGCACGCCTTCTTTGTGCGCAAGAGAGCGGCCAAGCTCCGGCATCATCGCGCCGGGATTGGTGGTCTCCATGCGGAAGACCACGATCGAGTCGTCGGGATGGCCGGGCACGATGTCGAACAGGCGGCCGCCGGCGCCGTCGCCGGCCGCGATCGGCGATTTGCAGCGGCCGAGGGCGGGACCGTCGGCGTTCGGCTCAAGATTGAGCCCGGACGTGTCCGCCGGACCCTTCGGATTGTGGCAATGGCTGCAATTGGCGTCGAGATAGGCCCGGGCGCGCTGGTCTAGGGTGAACGCCGCGCTGTCCCAGACCGCGTTTTGCGGCGCGTCTTCGCCGGCCGCCTCGTCCGCCGCCAGGACGCCGACAAGGCGCCAATGGTCGAGCTGATTCATCCCCGCTTGAAAGCTGGACGGCTTATTGAGGTGGCGCGCTTTCGGGCCGATCGGCGACAGGTCGCGGGTCGTGTTGTTCGGGGCGTGGCAGCCGGCGCATTGGTTTTGGGTCGGCGCCACATAGTCGAACGTCTCCTGGCGTCCGTCCGGATGGGTCAGGTCCAAGCGTTTGATGGCGCCGATGCGTTTCAGCTCCGCGTCTGTCTGGGCCTCGTTCCACACATACGGGATCGCCACCCAGCCGTCCGCGCGATGGGCGAGGATTCGCGTCTCGATCAGCCGCACCGCGTTCATCGGCAAAGTCTTGTCGGTCAGGGACGGCGCGCCGTGATAGCGCACGCCGCCGTCGCCGTCCGCGGCGTAGTAGAACGTCTTGGTAATGACGGTGCCGACGGGAAAATCGAACACGTCGTCGGCGACATAAGCGGCGCTGGCGCCGTCGGGCAAGCTGACCGTGCGCAGCTTCAGGGCGTAGTCGCTGAACAAGGGCGTCGCCAAATCATACGGCAGCGCGTCGTCGGCGAGACGCAAGAGGCCGTCTTCTTGGACCACCGCGCCCCAGTCGCTCAATAAGGCCGGATAGCCTTCGTCGTGAAACTGGGTCGTGCGCGCCGGCTCCTCGCCGGCGCAGGCGGCGAGGATCAGCGACAATACGCAAGCACAAAAACCGCGCAGCATCGGCGTCATAGCCCCGCAAGCGCGCCGGTCAGCTCCACCGCCGGCAATTTCGCCAAGGCGCAGCGATGCTCGTCGGCGGCCAATTGCGGGTTCTTGAAGCCGTTTTGCGCGTCGACATTGATCAGCTCCGCGTCGCCATTCTCAAGGCAAATGCGCAAGGCGTCGGGCAGCGCGCCGTCGACCATTTTCGCCGCGTCGACATACCCGTCCCACAAAACGTCGGGCAGGGCGCCGGTGGGCCCGAATTTCAACGTCTTCAAGGCCTTGAGTTCAAGTCCGTCCGGATTCTTGCCGCCGCCGGACATCTCGTTGCCGTAGATATAGATGCTCTCCGGATAGGCGTCGAAGTCGTCGGTCATGCCCTGCTGCGAAATCCCCGAGGAAAAAACGCTGGCGATGATGATGTTCGAGGTGCGGTGATCGGCGATCTTATTGTTGAAGATCTCGACGCCGTCATTGGAGTTGACGACGACGCCCGAGCCGGCGGGAATGCTCGCCACCGGCGTGCCTT
>CAYWWL010000221.1:0-4011 GCA_964461925.1 uncultured Caulobacterales bacterium
CCCCATAAAGCGCGCGCCGAGAACGACGCGGCGAAAGCGCTCAAACACCCGCGGCCAAATCACCACATTGGCGACGCCGGTTTCGTCTTCAAGCGTCGCGAAGATCACCCCCGACGCGGTGCCTGGCCGCTGTCGCACCAACACTAATCCGCCAACGGCGACGCGGCGCCTGTCCGGCGTCGTCAACAACGCCTGATTTTCGATAAAACGGCGCCTTTCTAGATCCCTACGGATAAACGCCGCCGGGTGGGCCTTTAAGGATAAACGCAACGTGCGATAATCATGGATGACTTCTTCGCCGAGCGGCATTGTCGGCAATTGCGCCTCAGCCTCCCGGCGCAGGTCCGCTTCATGGGCGAACAATGGCGGTTCAGCCTCGCTCGAACCTTTGTCGAGTCCGCGCACCGCCCACAGCGCGTCGCGGCGCGCCATGCCAAAAGACTGGAACGCGTCGGCGTGAGCCAGTCGCTCTAACGTCGAACGGGCCAACCCCGTCCGCAGCCAAAGATCGCGTACGGAGTCAAATGACCCGCTCTGCTCCCGCACCGCGATGAGCCGCGCCATATCGTCCTCAGACAATCCTTTAATCTGGCGAAACCCAAGCCGCACGGCGTGATCGCTGCGCATCTCGCCGAGCATGGAACGATGCGCCCCGCGCACCTCTGACGCGTCGATCGGCGCCGCCAATGGCTCCAATAAGCTCTCCCAGCCGCTGAGATTGACGTCGACGGCGCGCACCGACACCCCATGCTCCCGCGCGTCGCGCACCAATTGCGACGGCGCGTAAAACCCTAACGGTTGCGCGTTCAACATGGCCGCCAGAAAGACATCTGGATACCGACATTTAAGCCAGCAAGACACATAGACGAGCAAGGCGAAGCTCGCCGCATGGCTTTCAGGGAAGCCGTATTCGCCGAACCCTTCGATCTGCTTAAAGCACCGCTCGGCGAAATCGGCGTCATAGCCGCGCGCCTTCATGCCGTCGATCAATTTCGTTCCGAATGTGTGGATCGTTCCAGTTTTGCGGAAGGTCGCCATGGCGCGACGCAATTGATCCGCCTCGGTCGGGGTGAAACCGCCAGCGATAATCGCGATCTTCATCGCTTGTTCTTGGAACAATGGAACGCCAAGGGTCTTGCCAAGAACCTCCTCTAGCTCCTTCGACGGAAAAGAGACGCTCTCTTCGCCGCGCCGGCGGCGCAAATAGGGATGCACCATGTCCCCTTGAATAGGGCCTGGACGGACGATCGCCACTTCGATGACGAGATCATAGAACTTACGAGGCCGCAGACGCGGCAACATGGTCATCTGCGCCCGACTTTCAATCTGAAAGACGCCTAACGTATCGGCGCGGCAAATCATGTCGTAGACGGCATCTTCCTCAGCCGGCACGCTCGCAAGATCAAGCGTGAGGCCATAATGCCGCTGCAGCAACGCAAACGATTTGGCGATGCAGGTCAGCATGCCGAGACCTAAGACGTCGACTTTAATGATCCCGAGCGCGTCGAGATCGTCCTTATCCCACTCGACGAACGTCCGGTCAGCCATGGCGGCGTTGCCGATCGGCACGGTTTCCTCCAATGGCCCTTCAGTGATTACGAAGCCGCCGGTGTGTTGCGATAAATGTCGCGGAAAACCGATCAATTGCCGCGCCAACGCCAATGTCATCGCCACCCGAGGCGCGGCCGGATCAAGGCCTGACTCGGCGGCCGCGGCGTCATGGATGCGCCCGTCGCGCCACCCGCGGGCCATGCCTGACAACGCGGACACGGCGTCCTCGGTCAGTCCCATCGCCTTACCGACTTCGCGCAAGGCCGAGCGTGAACGATAGGTGATTACCGTCGCCGCAATGCCGGCCCGGGCGCGACCGTATTTCTGATAAATATATTGAATGACTTCTTCGCGCCGCTGATGCTCGAAATCGACGTCAATATCCGGCGGTTCGCGACGTTCGGCGGAGATGAAGCGCTCGAACAACAAGTCCATTTTCGCCGGATCCACCGAGGTGACGCCAAGGCAGAAACAAACCGAAGAGTTCGCCGCCGAGCCGCGCCCTTGGCAAAGAATGTTCTGGCTGCGCGCAAACCGGACGATGTCGTAGACGGTGAGAAAGTACGGCGCATAATCGAGGCTGCCGATCAGTGCGAGCTCATGTACGAGAGCGGCGCGAACTTTGTCGGGCACGCCGTCGGGATATCGCCCACGCGCGCCAATCCAGGTCAGCCTTTCGAGCTCTTCTTGCGGGCTGTCGCATAGGCCCATGGTCTCTTTGGGATATTCATAGCGCAAGGAATCGAGGGAGAAAGTCAATCGTCGGCGCAAGCGCTCGCTCTCTTCCACCGCCTGCGGATGATCTTGAAACAGACGCGCCATTTCATCCGGCGATTTCAAGTGCCGTTCAGCGTTCGCCTCAAGCCGCCGACCCGCCGCGTCTATGGTGATCCCATGACGAATGCAGGTGAGCACGTCTTGCAGCGGGCGGCGGTCGGGCGCGTGATAGAGAACGTGATTGACCGCCAGCAAGGGCGTATCCGCGGCGGCGGCGATCGCCGCCAATTTGTTCAACTCCTGGGCGTCGTTCGGGCCGAACCGGCGCGCCGCCGCCAACCAAACGGCGCCCGGGAAAGTTTCTTGCAGCCGTCGCAGTTGCGCGGCCAAGCCTGGCGCGTCGGGCGCGTCAGGCGCGACGATCAGCGCCATGCCGGCGCCGAACGCGCATAGGTCATCCAATGTCAACAGGCACTCGCCCTTCGGCGCGCGGCGTTTGCCGCGGCTTAACAGGCGGCAAAGACGGCCATAAGCGGCGCGGTCTTCCGGATAGCAGATGACGTCGGACGCATAATCGCTGAGCCGCAACCGAGCGCCAGGGATGAATTGCACGCCGGCCTGTTTCGCCGCCACATGCGCGCGCACTACGCCGGCGACAGTGTTCACGTCGGCGACGGCGACGCTCTTGTGCCCGAGGGCGACGGCTTGCGCGACGATCTCATCGGGATGCGATCCCCCTTGCAAAAACGAGAAATTCGTATACGCAGAAAATTCGCTATAAGCGACCGACGACGCGCTCATGCAAAAAATCCATGCATATACCAGTTGAACTGTTGCGCGCTCATTTCGCCGTCGCGGAACACCCAAAAACGCCGCCCGGTCGGATCTTCAAGGCGGTAATAATCGCGATGAAAATCCTCATTCAAGCGCCACTCCCCGAGAATGCGCTCCGGCCCCGCGGCTTTCACCACGGGATAAGCGATCCGCCGCCAAACGAAGCGCGCGGGCGGACCGTCGGGCGCTAAGGCGATGGCGCTGATCGGTTCAGGCGTCGTCAACAGGCATAATGGTCGAAAAACGCCGCCGTCCTGCGCCCAACTCGACGGAATAGCGGTCAGCGCGCCCGCCATGGCGGCGGGATCTTGCCCACCCATGGCCGGAACTCTTTGCTGCGCCCGTTCCGGCGTGTGCGTGTCATTAGGGGTTAAGAAGAATACGTTCTCCAACCCGAGATGATTAGCAAGCTGATTGAGGGTTTCGTCGAACCGCGCGTCGCTATTGGCGGCTTGCCGAAAGGCGTCCCCTTGGCGCGGATCTAAGTCGCCAATCATCGCCGCTGATAAACGAAAAGCGTCGAAGCCGAAGCCTGGATCGATGCAGGTTTCGTCCTTGTCGAACTTTAGCTTGAAAAGGCGCATCACCGCCGCGGGATCGCGGGTCGGCGTCGCCAATTGAATGGTCTGCACCGCGAATGAATTGTCGAGACGAAACAGATGCAAAGTGAAGGCGCGCGCGCCCTTGCCGGCGCGCTCTAAGGATTGGGCCAGATCGCCGGCCAACGCTTCCGCCACATGCAAGGCCGCGTCGGTAGTCATCAACGGCGACGCGCTGCGTCGGACGGCGGTGAACGCCGGCGGCGGCGCAATCGGCGACAGGCTCTCAAAGCTTTCGCCAAACGCTTGCTCTAATCGCGCCAATAAAGCGGCGCCGAAGCGTTGCGCCAAGGCGGATCGGGGCTGCCGC
>CAYWWL010000222.1:0-4006 GCA_964461925.1 uncultured Caulobacterales bacterium
GGGAACGCGGTCCAAGGCGGATTGATTGCGCGTCGCGCCGCAGGGTTACGCTAGCGCCGTCGGCGGTGGCGATCCACGCCCCAGGAGCGATGACGTCGCCTTGCGCCACCTTGGCGTCGCCGGTGGTCGTGACGGCGCCGTCGAGGGCGTCGACGCGCCACTCCGCCGCGAACGCCGGATTAATGAGGCCAGCCAACAATACCAGGACGGCAATTAATCTGCACATGGGGGTACACCTACTAACGCTCGCCTAGAGTCGCCGGAAACCGATAAATTGAAATTAATTCATTTGGTAAAAATCCAATCGCCGTGTGGCGAAGATATTGAGGGTTCCGCGTCATTCTACCCAGGCTCTTTTGGCGGCGTTCGCCGATACTGTTAACGAGTTAGGACTGACCAGTGCGACCGATCGCGATCGCGTTGATATTCACCTTGATGATCGTGGGTCACGGGCCGGCGACGGCTGCAGCCCTGCGCGACGGCCCTGCGCCGAGCTTCGGCGACAAAGTGTACATTAAGCACATTGAGTTCCGTGGCGGCGACGCCCTTTCCGCGGCCGCGCTCGCCGCCGTCGCAGCGCCTTATGAAGGCCAATGGCTCGGCAAGGCCGACTTAAAATCGTTAACCAACGCCGTCGCGACAGCCTACCGGGTTAACGGCTACGCGCTCTCGAACGCGGCGATCGCGCCCCAGGATTTTCGCGACGATCGCTTAGTCGTCGACCTTCAGGAAGGATATGTCGGCGCGGTGGTGATCAATGGCGATCCCGACCACGCTTTCGTCAAACACTTCCGTGAGCTGATGGCGCAACGACCGGTGAAAAGCGACGCCATTCAACGGGCGGACGAAATCATGCAGGCTCTGCCGAGCGTGAAGAGCCGCGAGATCAAGCTGCGCCGCGCCGATGCGACGGCCACCGATAAGAACGCTTTCACCTTGCAGATAACGTACAAGGAAAAGCGCGTCTCGGCGCGCATTGACGCCACCAATATGGGCGTGCGCAATGGCGAGGCGTGGCGTACCTTCGCCACTGGACAAGTGCGCGGCGTCGTCCGCGCGGGCGACGAATTCACCCTCGGCTATCTGGCCAAGCCGGCGGCGCTCAATGAACTAAAATATCTCTTTGGCTCATATGAAACGCCCCTTGGCGGGTCAGGCCTATCGCTCAGCGTGTTCGGCGCCCACTCGAACAGCAATCCGATTTCCGCCTTGTCGAGCCGGGACCTCAATGGCGACTTGCGGAAATTCGGCGTCGGCGTCGCTTATCCGATCGCGATCAATGACCGCCGCACCCTGCGCGCGACGACGCAGTTCGAATGGATCAATTCGAAGGAACTCGAAAGCGGCGCTTTATTGTATCAAGACCGACTTCGGGTTTTGCGCATGGGATTGGCGTACACGCGGCGTGCAAGCGGCGGGTTTGAGTTCCAATCGCGCGCGACGTTGAGCAAGGGCTTGGGCGTCTTGAACGCGAATGCGCCAGGCGATCCGTTCGTGTCTCGACCGGGCGCGGAAGGCGCGTTTCTGAAGCTCAGCGGCGACGCCTATCTGCAAGTGGAGGTCGCGCCGCGGATCTACGTCAATGCCGGCCTCGCCGGCCAATACGCCGACCGTCAATTGCTTTTCCCGGAAGAGTTCTCGTTCGGCGGCGGCGCATTCGGTCGCGGCTATGATTTCGGCGAGGTCATCGGCGACGCAGCGCTTGCTGGCTTCCTTGAAGCGACCCGCCGCGGCGGCGCCCTCGGACCGTTCGCGGAATGGGAAGTCTATGGCTTCGTCGACGGCGGCGCGGTGTGGAACCGCGGCCCCGGCCTCAGCGCCGACGGCGATCCTCTCTACTCCGCTGGCGGCGGCGTTCGCTTGGCCCTCGACGAACACGCCCTGTTCAACTATGAGGCCGCCAAGCCGCTCACCGACGCACCGTATACGCTTGAAGACGGGCCGGTGCGACATCGCTTCAAGATTACCGTCGCATACTGATTGCGCACCTGCCTCCGTTTTGCCAATGTGAGAGCGTCCCGCGACGAAGGGACCGATGGCAATGATGGAGGATCGCGCCAGGATGGTTTCAGACGACGCGCGCCGTGACGGGCATTTGAGATTGGCGACCTATGGCACGCTGGCGCCGGGACGGGCCAATTACCATCAAGTCGAGGCCTTGAACGGTGCATGGACCACCGGCGTGGTGCGCGGGCACTTGGTCGACGCCGGCTGGGGCGCGAGCCTCGGCTTTCCCGCTATCCGGCTCGACCCTGACGGCGACGCCGTGACGGTCCACATCCTGGAGTCAGCCGACCTGCCCGATCATTGGTCCCGCCTAGACGCGTTCGAGGGCGAAGCCTATCGCCGCTGCGTCACCCTCGCCGACACCGACGCTGGTCCGGTGGCGGTGTCGATCTATACATTAGCGGAAAACGATTGAGGGGACGGCGTCAGATCTTCTCTAACGCCGGCAAGCGCGAGGCCGGACGCGCCTGGCCGATCCGGTGGATCGCCGCGCCATTGGCGACCATCACGTCCTCGATCCGGCTGAAGAGCTGGCGATAACGGTAGAACGGCACCCGAGGAAACAGATGATGGATCCCATGATAGTTCTGGAACAGCCATAGCGCGGTGACGATCCCGTCGATCGGCTGCGGAAACACGATCGTCGAGGTGTCGAGATAGCGACCGGTGCGGTCAAAAGATCTGTGCACAACCCAAGCGAAGAGCGCTTGCAGGACGAAGGCGCCGACCACGGGCGCGGCGACTAAGAGCAGCAGCGCCAGTTTCCATCCGGCCACGGCCAAGAAAGCCAATCGCCAAGCGGCGCCGAACGCGAACTCCAGGGCCACGACTGCGCGTTCACGGTCGCTCGCCTCGCCCCAATGACGCGCCATATAGAACCGAATCTGTCGTCCGGTCGTCGTCGCCACCGCCTTGATCATGCCGCCGAGCCCATGGCTGACGATCAAAAGGTCTGGGTCTGCGCCGACGTGATTGGTGTCGCGATGATGGGCGAAGTGTTCTTTGCGATGAATGACGAACGACGCCGCGAACGGCTGGGCGCAGGCGAAGCCAAGGGCTTCGTTCAACCATCTGAGCGAAGTCTCGCGGCCATTGATCGATCCGTGCACGGCTTCATGCACCACGGTGTAGCTGACATAGGTAAGCGTCGCGACGCCGGCGAAAGCGAGCCATGGCGCGACCGCGCCGAGCGCAGCGCCAATCAGGGTTGCGGCATAAAGCGCCAGCGCCGTCGCCGCCAACGCCATGGTCGGCCAGGCCACCTCGCCCATCAAGGCGCGGGCTTCTTGGTTCGCTCTTGCTTCCAACGCGTCCAATCCTTGCCTCATGGCATTCTCCTTCGCCTATTCGTCCCGATCGACGACGCCACCCTAATCGCCAATGTTGTCATTGTCAACATTGGCGATTTCGGCGATGATTGCTATCGCTTGTCCCTTGGCGAGCGAACCGAGGAGCGCCCATGGCCACTTATCACCACGGCAATCTGCGCGCGGCGTTATTGGAGCGCGCCGTGGAAGTCATCGACGCCCAGGGCGTGGAAGGGCTATCGCTACGCCAGATCGCCAAGGATCTCGGCGTCTCCCACGCGGCGCCGGCGCGGCATTTCCAAAGCAAAGCCGACTTGCTGGCCGCATTGGTGAAGGATGCATATCTAGAGCTGACCCAGCACGTGCTCGCCAGCGCGCACGACGCCGGCGAGACCGACCCGATCGTGGCGTTGAACCTGATGGCTCAGCAAACATTGCGATGGGCTCTAGCGAACCGAGCGAAATTCTCCGTCATGAGCAATCCAGACGTCAGCCGGTTCGCTGACGACGCCTTGAAGGACGCGCTCAGCGAGTTCGCCGCCGCCATTGGCGCCGCCCTCGCCGCCGCGCAGGCCGCCGGATTTCGCCCCGCCGCCTCGCCTGAAACAATGATGATTTACGCCATCGGCGCGGCGCGCGGGATCGCCGGCGCGCTTACCGACGGCCTCATTTCTGCGATCCTAACCGAGCCA
>CAYWWL010000223.1:0-3742 GCA_964461925.1 uncultured Caulobacterales bacterium
TCCCACGGCGGCCACCCGGGCGAAGACGACATTCCAAACATGATCTTGCTGCCGCGCGCCGCCGACGAATTGGAGATCCCGTTCGTGTCGTCCGGCGGCCAGGCGGATGGGCGCTCCCTGGTCGCGTCATTGGCCATGGGGGCGGAAGGCATGAATATGGGCACGCGCTTCATCGCCACTAAGGAAGCGCCGGTGCATGAAAAGGTGAAACAGGCGATTGTCGACGCGAGCGAACTCGACACCAGACTCGTGATGCGCCCACTGCGCAATACTGAACGTGTGCTGAACAATGCCGCGGTGGAGCGTCTGCTGGAAAAGGAGAAACAGCTCGGCGCGGATCTAAAATTCGAGGACATTATCGAAGAGGTCGCCGGGGTCTATCCGCGCATCATGCTCGAAGGGGACATGGATGCCGGCGCGTGGTCGTGCGGCATGGTCGCTGGCCTGATCAACGACATACCGACGGTGAAAGAGCTGATCGACCGCATCATGGCGCAAGCCGAGGCGATCATCAGCGACCGCCTCGCGGGCATGCGCTAGGCGCAAGGCTAAAGCAGGGTCGCGAGGTTGGCGAGCGCGCCGCCGAGAATGGCGGAGAACGTCAACACCATGCCGAGGACCCGGAGCGGCATGCGTTCCGGGTCGGCGCCGAATCCGAAAAAGTGCAGGACACGGCCCGCCAGCAACATCGCGCCGATGGCGTGCAATTGCCAGCCGGCGGCGCCCGCAAGCTCGCTGATCGCCATTAAGACAAGGGCGAAGGGCGCATACTCGCTGAAATTGGAGTGGACCCGAATGCGCCGCAGCAGCGTTTTGTCGCCGCCGTCGCCGATCGCCACTTTTCCTCGGCGACGGGCGCCGACGACGCGAATGCTCAAGAAAATGAAGAAAAGCGCCAACAAGGCGGCGTACATCGGCGTTACGGTCATGGGCCTGGTCCTTTCTCTGGGCGTGGGGCGCCCTGGTTAAAACTCAATCACGTCGACGCTGTCGCCGGCCTTCGCCGCCGGCGCGTTGGGCGGTCGCTTAATCAATCCATCGGCGCGGGCGAATACGGACGTCAACGAACTATCTTGTGCGGAATAGGCGCGCGCCGAAAAGACGCCGTCCGCGTCGATTTGGAAAGCGGCGCGCAGATAATTCTCCCGCGGGCCATTGGCCGTTATGCCCTCGCTAAGCGCAGCTTTACGGAGGCGACGGGTCGCGCTTTGACGGCCGAGGAGCGCGTTAATCGCCGGCTGGACGAAGAGAATGGCGGTGACCAGCGCCGAGGCGGGATTGCCGGGCAGGCCGAGAACGCCTGAGCCTCCGAGGCGACCGAACCATGTGGGCTTGCCGGGGCGCACGGCGACCTTGGCGAAGATGGGCTCCATACCAAGCGCGGCCAGAACGTCGCGCATATAGTCGCGGTCGCCCACGGACGCCCCGCCGATCGGCACGATCAGGTCAAAATTCGTCGCCTCGGCGAAGAGCGCTTTGATCGCCTCGGGGTCGTCCGGCGCGACGCCGAGAAAACGCGGCGCGCCGCCCCATTGCCGGATCATCGGCGCAAGGCCGTAAGGGATCGAGCAAACGATGTCGTCCTGGCCAAGCCGGTCGCCGGGCATCTTCAATTCATCGCCATTGGCGATCAACGCGACCGTCGGCGGGCGGCGAATGGCGACGCGTTCATTATTCGCCGAAGCCGCCGCGCAAAGCGCCGGGCCGGTCAATATCGCGCCGGACTCCAGCAGCGTGTCGCCCTTAGAGAAGTCGACGCCGGCCATGCGGATATGTCGACCACGGACCGCCGCTTGCGATAGGGTGATGCGATCGCCGTCGCGTTCGACGTCTTCCTGGATCGCCACGGCGTCGGCGCCTTTAGGCACGGGGGCGCCGGTGAAAATCCGCGCCGCTTGGCCTGGACCGATCTCGCCGTCGAAACGCGCGCCCGCCGCGGATTCGCCGACCACAGTCAAGGTCGCCCCGGCCTCAGCCTCATCGGCGCGCACGGCGTAACCGTCCATCGCCGACGCGTCGAAAGGGGGCTGGGCGATCTGCGCGGTGACAGGGGCGGCGAGCGTGGCGCCGGCGGCGTCGTCAAGGGATGCGGCGATTTCCTCCGTCGGCGCGAGCGCGGCTTGGATGTTCGCGATCGCTTCATCGACGGCGATCATTGATCCGCCGCCCCGCGACGGAAGTCGCCGCTGGCGCCGCCGGATTTCTCCACCAAGGCGATGGCGCCGATCTGCATTGATTTATCAACCGCCTTCAGCATGTCGTATAGCGTCAGGCAGGCGACGCTGACCCCGGTTAACGCCTCCATTTCCACCCCTGTCTGGCCGGTCGTCTTGACCGTGGCGTGAAAAACGACGCGCCGTTCGTCGGCGATAACGTCAGTGTGCAGTTTAACGTTCGTCACCGGCAATGGATGGCATAGCGGAATCAGGTCGGCGGTGCGCTTCACCGCCATAATCCCCGCTAGTTCCGCCACGGCGATTGGATCGCCTTTCTTATTGTCGCCGCCGATAATATGCGCCATCGCCTCGGCGGACATGGTCACGGCGCCGCGCGCCGTCGCCATTCGGGCCGTCGCGGCCTTTTGCGATACGTCGACCATGTGCGGCCGCCCATCCTTGTCGAAATGGGTCAGGCCTGCTGATTTCCCTTTCGTCACCGGTCTATTTCTCCATCAGGCGCGGCATCAGAGCGATCAGATTGCACGGTTCGTAGCGCGCATCCAATTCATAGCGAATGATTTCATCCCAGCCGTCTTTCACCGCGCCGGACGAGCCTGGCAGCATAAAGACGAACGTGCCCCGGGCGAGCCCCGCGGCGGCGCGCGATTGCAAGGTGGAGACGCCGACATTGCGATAGCTCACCTGATGAAAGACTGCGGCGAAGCCTTCAATTTCCTTGTCGAACAACGGGCGGACAGCCTCGGGCGTGACGTCGCGGCCGGTGAGCCCCGTGCCGCCGGTGGTGATCACCACGTCGACACTAGGATCGGCGATCCAAGCCGACACCGCCGCACGCACGTCGGCGACGTCGTCGCGCAAGATTTTGCGATCGGCGAGCTTATGCCCGGCCGTTTCAATCCGGTCACGGAGGATATCGCCGGATTTGTCAGTGTCGAGGGTGCGCGTGTCGCTCACTGTCAGAATGGCGATGTTTACGGGAACGAACTCTAGATCTTCATTGACGCCGGCCATTAGGCTCTCCTTGCGTCCGCTGGGCGCCAGCGGTCCTTGTCTTCATAGTCTTGGCGCCGCGGTTCGATCCAACGATGCTTCCCGGCGACGGTTTCGCGTTTCCAAAAAGGGGCTTCGGATTTCAAATAGTCCATCAAATAGTCGACGCATTGAAAAGCGTCGCGGCGGTGTTGGGACGCCGCGGCGACCGCGACGATCGGCTCGCCTGGCGCCATCGCGCCGACCCGATGGATGATCAAAATCCGCTGCACCGGCCACCGCGTCGTCGCGGCGCGCGCGAAGCGGTCGATTTCCTGCTCGGTGAAGCCTGGATAGTGCTCCAGGGTCAGCGCGTCGACCCCGTCGTCGGCGCGGACGAGGCCGACGAATGACGCCATGGCCCCGGCGTCGTCGAGGGCGTGACGAAAACGCGCCAAGGCGCCTTCCGGATCGAAGGGCTCATTAAGAATCTCGATGGCGATCGGCGCCGTCGCGGTCATGATCAGCCTCCGCTGAATGGCGGCAGAAAGCCAATCTCCGACGCCCCGCCGATCGCCACGTCGCGATCAACG
>CAYWWL010000223.1:3752-3973 GCA_964461925.1 uncultured Caulobacterales bacterium
TTATTGTCGACGCACAGTCTGACCGTTGGGGCCATCAACGCCGCGCCAAGGTCGGCGTCAGTCTCTCTGATCCATGCGACTAAGGCGGCGCCGTCGGCGACAGCGTCTGGTATGTCGACCAATCGCTCGCGACCGCCAGCGGCGTCGCCGAGATGGCCGAAGAATAGGAGCTTGACGGTCATGCCCATTAGCCGCCCGTCACTGACATGGCCCGCGGCACC
>CAYWWL010000224.1:0-3962 GCA_964461925.1 uncultured Caulobacterales bacterium
TCCCTGGCTATGACGCCAAAGGCGGGGATTTGCCGCCGCCGAAATTGTGCGCCGAGACCTGGCGGACCCGGCTCCTCGACGCGGTCGGGGCGGTGGATCTGACATTGCTGGTGGGCGGCTATGCGCAGAAATGGACGCTCGCCGGTCGCCGCAAACGGACATTGACCGAGACCGTCCGGGCCTGGCGCGAGTACGCCCCGGCGATCATTCCGCTGCCGCATCCGTCATGGCGCAATAATCGCTGGCTGAAAGACAATCCATGGTTCGACGCCGAACTATTGCCGCATCTGCGCCGCGAAGTTCGCCGCCGAGTGTCGTAATTAAGCGACGCTTTTCCTCTTGGATTGATCGGCGTTATTCTTTACACCCAGCGCCCCGCCAATCCGCGTGGGATGAGGTCTTAGTGCGACATGTCGAGAGAACAAGAAACCGCCGCCGAACAGGCGGCCGCGCCGGCGCTATCGCCGAGCGCTGACGGGCGCGCCCGTTGGCGCGCGGAAGCGCGCGACTTGTTCATCCTCGGCGCGCCCATGGCGCTCACTCAATTGGTGCAGTTCTCCATCAATACCATTGATGTGCTGATGATCGGCCGGCTCGGCGCCGCGCCCTTAGCCGCGTCTTCTCTTGGCCTCGTCGTGTTCTTCACCGCTTGGCAGGTCGGCTATGGCCCGGCGATGGCGGTCTCGCCCATGGTCTCGCAAGCGATCGGCGCGAACCGGCACGATTATGACGACGTCAGGCGTTCGGTGCGCATGGGGCTATGGGCCGTGGCGCTATTGTTTCCGGCGATCCTAATATTCTTCGCCAGCGCCGGACAATTGGCCTTGTTCCTTGGCCAACCGCCGGAACTGGCGAAGATGGCCGCGCCCTATGTCTTGGCGCTCGCCCCGGGATGGATGTTCTTCATGGGGACTTTGGTCCTGCGGAATTTTCTCGCCGCCATCGGTCTCACCCGGGCGCCGCTGTATATGATCATCGGCGTGACGGCGTTTAACTTCGTCCTCAACTATCTCTTGATCTTCGGCACGTTCGGTTTCCCGCGGCTTGAATTGGTCGGCGCGGGGATCGCCTCGTCGATCGCCAACCTGCTCGGCTTTCTCGCTTTGGCGGCCTATTGCCGCTGGCAGCCCGACGCCCGGGCGTTCGACATTTTCAAGGACGTGTTCCAGCCCGACTGGCCGCGCTTGAGGGAGATCGCGCAATTAGGCTGGCCGATCGCCATCACCACGGCGTTCGAAGGCATGTTGTTCAATAGCTGCGTCTTGTTGATGGGCCGGATCGGGGTCGAGGAGATGGCGGCCTATCAGGTCGCGCTCAATGTGGCGGCGCTGGCGTTTATGGGACCGCTCGGCGTCTCCATGGCCGGGGCGGTGCGGGTCGGCTTGCATATGGGGGCCGGCGACATGGCGGCGGTGCGCCGCGCGGCTTTGCTGTCGATCCTGATGTGCGTGGCGATGATGGCGGTGGCCGCGTCGATCGTGCTGACCGCGCCGATGGCGATCGCCACGTTGTATTTGCAGACCGCCGATCCGGACAATCTCGTGGTCGTCGGCTTGGTCGGCTCGTTCCTGCGCATCGCCGCCGCGTTCATGTTGTTCGACGGCGTCCAGGTGGCGGCGAACCAGGCCTTGCGCGGACTGAAAGACGTGCGCCTGCCGATGATCATCACCGGCGTTTCTTATTGGGCGGTGGGCTTCCCGACGGCGGCTTATCTCGGCCTGGCCTCGCCCATGGGCGCGACCGGGGTCTGGGTCGGGCTCTTGGTCTCCCTCGGCGTGGCGGCGGCGCTCCTGTCCGTGCGGCTGTATCTGCGCACAAGGCGGGGTTGAGCCCGACAGGGCGATTGCGCGCGTGCGTAAATGCCACAATCGAGCGGAAAAGCCCGTGCTCGCTTGATTGTGGCCTCCCGGTCCGGGGATCGCGCCCTTTGCCGCTTCCCATCCCGGCGCGAATGGTGTGAAATAATTGCTCATGCGGTTAATCGACGGCGTCGATGGCCGATCTTGGGGCATGGCGGCCCGTCCGGGCGCGCCGGGGAAAATTGGTTGAGGTAGACATGGCGAAACTTCTGAACATCGTAGCCGGCGTGGCGATGGCGGCGGCCACGGCGATCGCGCCGGCGGCGGCGCAATCCAACGGCATGCTCGCAGGCAAGAATGAGATTACGTCGATCAGCGCGGCGCAAGTCGCCGACATGATGCGCGAGTTCAACATCGTCTCGGAGATCAAAGACACCGGCGAGCCAGGCGCAGCGCCAGTGCTGGTGGCGACCACGACCGGCGGCGGCAAATTCCTCGTCGGCTTCCGCCAGTGCGATAACATGGCCTCCGCCAGCGGCTGCCGCCAGGCGACGATTTCCACCGCTCAAGGCAGCGCCGGGCTCGCCTATGACGATCTCAACCGCTTCAATGGCGTCGCCAACGTGACCACCGTGGTCTACGCTCAAGGCAATCAGATTCTTATCTTCGGTCGCAACATCTTCATGCCAGGCGGCGTCGGCGTCGATAACTTCAAGCTGCAGATCGCGCTGTTCTTACAGGATATGGGCGCCTTCACCCAAGGCCGCAGCGGCGCCGCCACGTCGGTGGCGCTGTCGACGTCGCCAGGGGACAAAATGACGTCGAAGATCGATCAGCTGTTCAGCGGCGATTCTGAGGCCAGCGCAGCGCCAACCGCGGCGGCGCCGTTCCAGATCACCGCCGACGGCGCTTTGGAGACTGAAATCGCCATCGCTAACGCGACCGGCGTCTCCTTCTAGTCGAGATCGGATCAGCGATTAAGCGCGCGCGGGGGGGCGACCCTTTCGCGCGCTTTTTTGTGCATTTGCGAAAAGCGGTCGCCATCGCACTGGGTGCACTTCCGTGAAACTCTTTAATCAGACTTTTACCGCTGGGCGTTCAGAAAGAAGCCGAATCGTCGCCACTGTCGCGCCAAGCGCGGCGATGATTTTTGAGCTTGAGCCGAAGCCCACGCGCCGCTATAGAAGCCCCGCGCGGGGGCGCGGCGGTTTTGAAGACGCGCCGGAGACGGCGTTGGTGGCGGCTTAGTTGGAGCGAATGTAATGTCGGCGACGAACCTTGAAGATTACCGTCCGTCCAATGACGAACCTTTCATGTGCGATCGTCAAAAAGAGTACTTCAAAAAGAAACTCATCGATTGGAAGGCCGAAATTCTCGAAGAGAGCCAAGGCACGATCGACCATTTGCAGGAAGAGAGCCTGCATCTTCCCGACATCGCCGATCGCGCGTCTAGCGAAACCGACAAAGCCTTGGAGCTGCGCACCCGGGATCGCCAGCGCAAATTGATTTCGAAGATCGATTCAGCCCTGCGCCGGATCGAAACCGGCGACTATGGCTATTGCGAAGAGACCGGCGAGCCGATCAGCTTGCGTCGTCTCGAAGCGCGGCCGATCGCCACTTTGTCGCTGGAAGCGCAAGAACGCCACGAGCGCGACGAACGCGTCCATCGCGACGACTGATCCAATCCCATCCTCCGCCCGCTATAAAGGGCATGAGCGAAAACCCTCTCACCGTCTACTACGACGGCGGCTGTCCTTTGTGTCGCCGCGAGATCGACTTCTATCGCCAGCGCACTGGCGCTGACGTGGCGTATCAGGACAT
Organism: uncultured Caulobacterales bacterium; assembly: GCA_964461925.1. Classification (GTDB taxonomy): domain Bacteria; phylum Pseudomonadota; class Alphaproteobacteria; order Caulobacterales; family Parvularculaceae; genus MED-G105. Next base: position 3,621 of record CAYWWL010000224.1, read on the forward strand.
TTGCGCCATCGACGGCGCGGACGTGGCGGCGGACCTCTCCAAGCAAGACGCGCTGCAGCGGTTCCATGTGCGCGACGAGAGCGGCGCGCTTGTCGACGGGGCGGCGGCGTTTGCGACCTTGTGGCGCGCCACGCCCGGCTTTCGGCGCCTCGGCGCATGGCTAAACGGCCCGCCATGGCGGGCCGTCGCTGAAGCGTTCTATCGGCTGTTCTTGATCCTGCGTCCCGGCTTGCAATGGGCCGTCCGGCGGATCGATCGGTCGTCGACCGGCTAATCCGGACTTGGACCCGGACGTGGGCCCGGACTTGGGTCCGGACTTAGGCGCCGGCTTAGGCCGCGGCG
>CAYWWL010000225.1:0-3959 GCA_964461925.1 uncultured Caulobacterales bacterium
CAACGCATCGATTACCGCAGCGGTATCGTCCATGGACAGCGTCGTTTGCGTCACATAGGCTTTCGGGCCTTCGCGGTCATTCAATTTGGCAACGTCTTCGACGGACTCCACCAGCGTAACGGCGCCGTCGGGCGCCTGGCCCATGGTGCCGATCACTTCCGGATGGTTGGCGTGGCCGACGAGATAAACGTGGCGGCCGGCGGCTGCGTTGCGTCTCGTTTGCGAATGGACTTTCAGGACAAGCGGGCATGTCGCGTCGATGGCGACCATCTTGCGCGCCTCAGCTTCTGCATGAACGGCTTTCGGCGCCCCATGGGCGGAAAAGATAATTGGGCGATCGTCGGGAGCGTCTTTTAGATCTTCGATAAATACCGCGCCCATCGCCCGGAGGCGTTCGACGACATGACGGTTATGGACGATCTCGTGGCGGACATAGACCGGCGCGCCATGGACCGCCAGCGCTTCCTCTACAGTGCGGATAGCGCGCTCTACGCCGGCGCAAAATCCGCGCGGCGCGGCGAGGCGCACCGTCAATTCCGGTTTTGGCGTAATCGCATCCATCTTGCGCCCTGTTTTTCCTCGACCTTCTACGGCGGTCCCGTTCCGAGGGACCATTGCGCCGCCGGTTGCGAGACGCTACGAGAAGACTGATCTCAAATCTGGGCGTCAGGACGGCGACCGTTCGGCGGCCCGAAGGCGTTATTGAGCTGATATAAGGGTTCCTCTTAATGAACAAACTGTTAGCGGGCGCGCTTATCGCCGCACTCACTGCAACTACGGCGTGTTCCGGTTCGAATCGAGCTGCGCGGGCGGCCAATCCGGCGCCGTGCCCGAATATTGTCGTCCTGGCGGAAGCCGCCCGTTTCGTTGAATTTGACGGGCAGGAAACCCTGGACGACGTGGCCTATTCAGGCGAGATCACCAATGTCTCCACCAGCTGTCGATATTTTGAGGATCGTCCAATTGATCAGCAGCTCGACATTTCCTTCGCTTTCGGCAAAGGTCCGAAAGGCGCGGAAGGCGAGAAATACTTCAAGTATTGGGTGGCGGTAACCAGAAAAGACCGTGAAGTTATTGCCAAAAAAGAGTTTATCGTGCCGGCCGACTTTAAGGACGAGCGCGTGGTGGTTGTTACGACGGAGGAAGTGGACAAGATCGTCATTCCACGCCATGACGCCGAAGTCTCCGGGCTGAATTTCGAGATCATCGTAGGCTTTTCCGTGACCCCGGAGCAGGCCATTTTCAACCGCTCTGGCAAGAGCTTGAAGTTTCCGCATCTGAAATGACGGTGATCGATGAATTGAGCGCGGCCGTCGGCGAAGCATTCGCGGCGGCCGGCCTCGACGCGAGCTACGGGTCGGTAAAGCCGGCGGACCGGCCGGATCTCGCCCAGTTCCAATGCAATGGCGCGCTTGCCGCGGCGAAGGCCGCTAAGCAGAATCCGCGGGCGCTGGCTGAAGCCGTCATAGAGAAGCTGAAAGAGCGCTCCGAGTTTGCAGAACTGACCGTTGCCGGGCCGGGCTTCATCAATATCAAGATGAGCGACGCCTTTCTCGGCGAGCGCATCGATTCGCTCGCAGCCGATGAAAAGCATGGCGGTTGGGGGACGGCGGCGCCGGAAAAAGTCGTCATGGATTATGGCGGGCCGAATGTCGCCAAGCCTCTCCATGTGGGACATTTGCGCGCCGCGATAATTGGTGAGAGCCTCAAGCGCATCTTCCGCTTCGCCGGTGATACGGTCATTGGCGACGTGCATCTCGGCGATTGGGGTTTGCAGATGGGCCAGCTCATTTCCGAGCTGGAACTGCGTCAGCCAGGCCTGCCGTATTTTGCTGCGGGGGAGGAAGGTCCGTTCCCGAACGAGCCGCCGATCAGCCTGAAAGATCTCGAGGATATGTACCCGACCGCGTCGGCGGCGTGTAAAGCGGACCCGGCGCGCGCCGACATCGCGCGCAAAGACGGTCGCCCAGGCTATCGCGCCCTCTGGCGCCATTTTGTCGATCTCTCCGTCGCCGCCATGAAACGAGACTATGAAGATCTCGGTGTCGAGTTCGATCTCTGGAAAGGAGAGGCGGACGCCGATCCGTTGATCCCGGAACTGACGAACGATCTCGCGGCGCGGGGTATCCTTGAAGAGTCCGACGGCGCGCAAATTATTCGAGTGGCGCGCGACGACGATAATAAAGAAATGCCGCCGATCATCTTCGTGAACTCTGAAGGGGCGGTCGGCTATCACGCCACAGACGTGGCCACCATCGTCGACCGCAAGCGCTCCCTTGATCCGGATCGCATGGTTTATGTGGTGGACGCGCGACAGCGTTTGCATTTCGAACAAGTCTTTCGCGCCGTCGACAAGGCCGGCTATTTCGATGAGACGAAGCTCGAGCACCTTTGGTTCGGCACCATGAACGGCAAGGACGGGAAGCCGTTCAAGACCCGGGAAGGGGGCACGCTCAAGCTGCGCGACTTCATCGACATGGTGACGGATCGCGCTCGGGAACGACTTGCGGATAGCGGCCTTGCGGAAGGCTACGGCGAAGAAGAGACCGCCGACATCGCCCGCAAGGTAGGCGTCGCGGCGCTGAAATTCGCCGACCTCTCCAATACCCGAACCAGCGACTACATCTTCGATCTCGACCGCTTCATGGCGTTCGAAGGCAAGACGGGGCCTTATCTCCTCTATGCGAGCGTGCGCATCCGATCCGTGCTTGCCAAAGCGGCGGCGGCGGGCGCGGGCGAACCGGGTCCGGTTGCGCTCGGCGCGCCTGAAGAGCGCGATCTTGCGCTTGCGCTGCTTTCCTTCGGCGAGGCTGTTAGAGAATCACATTTGCGACGCATGCCGCATATTCTCTGCGAGCACGCTTTCGTCTTGGCCCAGAGCTTTTCGAAATTCTACGCCGCCTGTCGCATCGCCGACGAACAGGACGATGCAAAGCGCGCATCAAGACTCACGCTCGCTCGCACCGTAGGCGGACAATTAGACATTGTTCTCGGCTTGCTAGGCCTAGAGGCTCCCGAACGCATGTAATGCACGCGTAAAAAGTGTTGCCTAAGCCGCACACCATCCGCTGAAAACCACGCCTCATAGAGATTACAAGGCGTTCATACGCTCCGCATGCTGTGTATAACTTGTCGCAGTAGTGCGTAAGCTGATGAATTTTCAGGCGAATATTTCCACAAGTCAGGGTACTGACGGACTGACGTAAAAGCGTTGCGGAACTGTCTGATTTCTGTCGCAAATCTTGTCTTGCGAATGACATCTAAGCTACCTAAACGCGTCAGCGTACTTTGCGTCGCGTTGGGGCGGCGTTGAACTCCGGAAATCTTGGGAATCTTGGGGATTTACAACATGAAACTTATGAACACGCTCTCCGCGGGCGTAGCAGCCGTGGCGCTGTCAACCGCGTTTACGACGGTCATCGCGCCAACGCCGGCGATGGCGCAAGCAACCACCGGCGCCATTCGCGGCACGGTCGTTGACTCAAACGGTCAGGCTGTATCCGGCGCGCGCGTTACGATCACGGATACGACGACGGGCGCATCAACGACGATCACCACGGGCGCAGGCGGTACATATTCCGCACGCGGCCTATCGGTCAGCGGTCTCTATAACGTTACGGTCGCCAGCGACAATTACGGCACGCAAACGGTCTCCGACATCACGTTGAGCGTTGGCGATACAACGAACGTTCCTTTCCAACTCAGCAGCGGCGCATCCAGCGATGAAATCATCGTTATCGCTACGCGCAACAATGTCGGCGATGTGGCTGCAGGCCCGTCCGCAACCTTTAGCGCGCAAGATCTTGCGTTGCTGCCGGCGCTGAACCGCGACATCAAAGACATCATTCGCCTCGATCCGCGCATCAACATCGATGAGTCTTTCGAGCGCGGCATTCGCTGCGTGGGCTCCAACGAGCGCTTTAACTCGCTGACTGTTGACGGCGTGCGTCAGAACGACG
>CAYWWL010000226.1:0-3402 GCA_964461925.1 uncultured Caulobacterales bacterium
TCTTCGTCAAGGTCAACGGCCCGGCGCTGGGTCACGACGTGACTTCCTTCGACCAGTCGTACAGGATGCCCCAGCGCCTGAACTGGACCTTCATCCGGGCAATGTTGTCGAGGGTCGAGTCCCGCGGGTGTACGCCGCGAGCGATGGCGGCGTTCTCCGCCGGCATTCCGAACGCGTCCCAGCCCATGGGGTGCAAGACGTTGAACCCTTGAGCGCGTTTGTAGCGCGCGATCACGTCGCCCATGGCGTAGTTGCGGACATGGCCGATATGGATTTTGCCCGAGGGATACGGAAACATCTCGAGCACGTAGTATTTCGGCTTGTCGGTCTCGACGGCGGTTTTGAACGTGTCGGCCTCGCGCCATTTCTCGCGCCATTTCGGCTCGACATGTTTCGGATTGTAGCGCGTCATCGGCCCGGTCCTTTTCCCCGAAAGTTGTTTGCAGTCACCCCGCCGCCGCTCGAGCAGAGCGCGGTTCGCGGGTTTCCGCATAGATTGATGGAAATTTCAATGCCAATGCGCGCCGACAGCGGGGCTGACGGCGGCGCGGGCGCGAAAAGAGCCGTCTCGGCCCTATTCTTCAATCTGATTGAGGCGAAGTTGCCGCGCCCGGGTGAGGACCGCGTTTTCGATTTCCCGCGGCGTCGCCGGATTGACGGTGGAGTCGATCCACACGCCTTCGTCGTTCTGCAACTGCCGAAACACCGAAATCCGCAAGGCGTCGGCCCGTAGGTCGCTGTCGAGAATATAGACCGAGACCTTGAACCGCTCTTGGGGGCTCATCGGATCGGCGTACCAATCGGTGATGATCAGGCCCGCGATCGGGTCGGCGGTGAAGACCGGCAAAAAGTTCAACGTCTCCAGAGACGCGGCCCATAGATAGCGGTTAACCGTCGCCGCCTGGCCGCCTTTGTCGCCAAGAACGTACGACGCCAGCCCTTCATTGCGGTCTGATTCGCCGCCGCTGGCGCACGCGGCCAGCGCGATAATCGGGGAGCATGCGGTTAGAAGCTTGATATAGAATGATTTTTTCATGTATGGGGGTAACGCAATCTGGCCAGTTTTGGCGGTTGTTGAGTGGTTTTCCTACCACAAATTCACCCTAAGACAAGCGTCCTGGCCGATCCCGCCTTGACCCGGGGCACCCCATCTACTTTATTCAGAAGGAAAGATTTTCGACGCTGGGTTGCATTAGGCGACTCGGCGGTATTGGCGCGTTAGTTGCGTCGCCGAAATGACCGAGAGAAATACGAGCTTACGCGACCCGTGAGCGAAGAAAAAGGCTAAGAAACGTCGATCGATGCAGAAGCACGCGACCATAAAAACGCTCCTAGTGAGCCTCGCAGCGGCGCCGTTGGCGTTGACGGCGGCGCTTGCGGCGGACCCGGTGGAGATTGACGTCTCCGGCGAGGTGAGCGTTGTGTCCGGGCTTAGCGACGGCGAATTCAAAGCTGACGGCGACGCTGAAATCCGGGTCAAAGGGTCCACCGTTCTTGATAACGGCATTGAGCTCGGCGGCGTGCTTGAAGGCCGGGTCGACGGCCAGCAGCCGCAAAGCATTTACGCGGGCGGTCGGTACACCAGCCTGTTGATCGGCGGCCCGCGCGGCGTCGGTCCAGGCAATAGCGACGTCTTCCTGCAAGGCGCCTACGCCTATGCGCGCGGCGGCTTCGGCGAATTGATCATTGGCCGCGACCATGGCGTGGCGCGCACCTTAGCGGTTCGCGCGCCGACGATATTCTCCGCCTATAACGTCAATGATTGGCGTACCGATTTCACCGGCATGAACGACGTACACACTGTGAACGACTTCACCGGCTATTCGACCAAAGTCTCCTATCTGCCGCCGGCGAATTTCCTCGGCGGCATGCTCGGCGGTTTCCGCATGGGCGTGTCCTACAGCCCGCGCCTGTCGACATGCGCTGACGATCTCTGCGCGCCGGTCAGCGGCCTTCTGGTCACCGACGAAGGCATTTTGCTGAGCGAAGATTCGATCTGGGATAACGCGTTCGAGGCCGCGCTTTATTATCAAAAAGACATTCGCGTCTCCGCTTCCGAAGGGCTTCGCATTGGCCTCGGCGCCAGCTTCGTCACGGCCAATGAAAACGCGATCGTCAATTCGCCAGTGTTCGACGACTACAACGCTTTGGCGCTTGGGTTGAACCTCGGGTATCGCGGCATCACCATCGGCGGATCGGTGAAAGCCACGAATTCAGGCCTCGCGGAGGCCGATGGAGACAATTATTTCGCTTTCGACGCCGGCGTGACCTTCCAGACCGGCGAAGAAGAGGGCGATTGGGGCTTTATGTTGGGGTACGGACGGTCAGAAGCCGATATGATCGGCCCGAACCTGTTGAGCCCGACATTCTTCCAGGACACGCAGACGGCGCAAGCCGGCGTGACCTATTACGTGGCGCCGGGGATCACGGTCGGCGCCGCAGCTCAGTTTACGGACGCGACGCGTCCGGCCGTCGCCGGCGGGGATGAAGAGGCGACGTCTGTGGTGATTGAAAGCTCGATCAAGTTTTAGATCGGCTTCGACAAGCTCCGTGCGCCAGCGGTGAACTGAGGGGATAAGATGAAGGGTGGACGCCACGGTCCACCCTTTATCATTTCTGCGGCCGGAAACGCTGGACGATCACCGCTTGCGGGCGGCGAACGCGCCGATCGCCGCCAGCCCCGACGCGCCTCGACATTGTTCCGCATTCGCCTCATCAACGCCGCCAAGCGCGATCACCGGATGGCGGCTGAGGTCGGCGAGCTCGGCGAAACGCCGAGGACCAAGAAAGCCCTCTCCAGGGTGGCTGTCCGTGGCGAATACCGGGGATAGGAAAATCGCCGCGAGAGGCAATTCATTCGCTCGGGCGACGTCCTCAGCGTCATGGCATGCCGCGGTGTGAAGGCCGGCGCCAAAGCGCTCCGCTTGCGCCGCTTTAAGACGCCAGGACGGCAAATGCTCGCCGTCATTGGCCGCGCAATTCGACGGATCGGCGTCGATAAAATGGACGCCTCTGGTGCGACACAGCGCGTACAGACCAAGGCCGATGCGGCGCCTCGACGGCGCGCCATAGTCGCGATAGACAAAGGCCGAGCCTGGCGGCAGCGCGCGAATGATCGGCCCCGGCTGGGGCGCCCGCCGGGCGTCGCTCATAAAGACCAGGCGAAACGGCGCGGCGTCGCCCGAGCGGCTGGATTTGAAGCGCCGCGCCGCCGCTGCTAGTTTCGCCGAACGCGATCGGAGACCGTCATGTCCCATTCTATTCTCTCCAGCGAAGCGTCGGATCCCGGCGATCGCTTGCGTGAGATCCGCGCCAAGATCGACGCGGCGGCGGCTGAAGCCGGTCGCGGCGGACCGCCTGCGTCCATCGTCGCCGTCTCGCAAAAACACTTGCCCGAGACTA
>CAYWWL010000226.1:3412-3951 GCA_964461925.1 uncultured Caulobacterales bacterium
CGGGCCATCGCCTGTTCGGTGAGAATCGCGTGCAAGAAGCGCAAGGCAAATGGCCGGCGCTGAAACAAGATTATCCCGACGTCACCTTGCACCTGATCGGTCCATTGCAGTCCAATAAGGCGGCGGACGCGGTCGCTCTGTTCGACGTGATCGAGACCGTGGATCGACCGAAGATCGCTGCGGCCATCGCCAAAGAGATCGCCGATCAAGGGCGATCGGTGACTGTGTTCGTTCAGGTTAACACCGGCGAGGAGCCGCAAAAGGCCGGGGTGGCGCCGCTCGAAGCCGACGAGTTCATCCGCGCTTGCCGCGACGACCATGGCCTGGTCGTCGAGGGCGTGATGTGCATCCCGCCGGCCGACGAACCGCCGGCGCCGCATTTCGCCCTGCTCGCCGACATCGCCGCGCGCAACGGCCTTTCGTCAGTCAGTATGGGTATGAGCGCAGACTATGAGATCGCCGTCCAGCTGGGCGCGACGCATGTTCGGGTCGGCTCCGGGGTGTTCGGCCCGCTGCCTGACTAAGGGTCTCACGCGGCC
>CAYWWL010000227.1:0-3949 GCA_964461925.1 uncultured Caulobacterales bacterium
CCCAAAGCCTCGCGCTTTATATTCTCGCGGCCTTCCATCGGGACAGCCGCCGTTCGACGGAAGCAGGGCTTAAATATTTCGTCCTCGGCGCCTTGTCGTCGGGCTTGCTCCTTTACGGCGCATCCCTGGTTTACGGATTTACCGGCTCGACGTCGTTCGAAGAGATCGCCCGCGTCGCGGCGCAAGCGGATGCGAATGTCGGTCTCATTATCGGCCTTGTGTTCATGATCTCGGGGCTCGCGTTCAAAGTCTCCGCCGCGCCGTTCCACATGTGGACGCCGGACGTCTATGAAGGCGCGCCGACGCCGGTGACGGCGTTTTTCGCGGCCGCGCCGAAGCTCGCGGGCATGGCGTTGTTCACCCGCGCGCTCGTCTCGTCTTTCCCGGGCGTCCTCGAAGACTGGCAGCCGGTGATCGCGATTATCGCCGTCGCCTCTATGGGCGTCGGCGCTTTCTCCGCGATCGCGCAAACCAACATCAAACGCCTGATGGCGTATTCCTCCATCGGCCATATGGGCTATGCGCTGATCGGCCTTGCAGCGGGAACGTCCGCGGGCGTCAGTTCCGTTCTTATCTACATGGCGATCTATATCGTCATGACGATCGGAACATTCGCCGTCATTTTGATGATGCGTCGGCGCGGGGGCATGACGGAGAACATCTCCGACCTTGCGGGGCTTTCGCGCACCAACATGCCGATGGCGTTGATCCTCACCGTCTTGTTGTTCTCCCTGGCGGGCGTACCGCCGACGGCGGGCTTCTTCGGCAAGTGGTATGTCTTCTTTGCAGCTGTGGACGCAGGCCTCGTATGGCTAGCGGTTATGGGCGTCGTCGCCAGCGCTGTCTCGGCGTTCTACTACTTACGCATCGTTTGGTTCATGTGGTTCGACGAACCAGCGCCGGCTTTCGAGCGGGACACGGGACCGACGCTCGGTTTCGCCGCATGGGGCTCGGCTCTGTTGATGTTCCCGGTGCTGACGGTCTTCATGGGACAACTCACCCAGCTAGCGAGCCGCGCGGCGGCGTCGCTATTCTAAGGCGTGAAGAAATTTCCCTCCGGCGTCGCAGTAGAGTTTTTCGATACGCTTGATTCCACAAGCCTCGAAGCGCGCCGCCGCATCGAAGCGGGCGAGGGCGGTCCCGCCTGGATCATCGCCCGGCGCCAAACCTCCGCCTACGGACGGCGCGGTCGCGCCTGGGTGCAAGAGACAGGCGACTTCGCCGGCACCTTGATGTTCGCGCCGAAAGGCGATGCGGAGCAATTGGGGCAACTCTCCTTCGTTGTCGCGCTAGCGCTCGCCTCGGCCCTGGATGAATTCATTCCGCCGGAACGCATTACCCTGAAATGGCCGAACGACATTCTTCTCGACGGCAAGAAAGCCGCAGGCATTTTGCTGGAACAATTCACGGTCAAAGGCGCCCGACTGCTCGCGGCGGGCATCGGCGTTAACATCGTCTCCGCACCCCAAGGCATGCCTTATCCGGTGGCGCGGCTCATTGATTTCGCGGAAGCGCCGCCGTCGCCTCTGGAGCTGGCGGCGCGGATCGACAATCACTTCTGGCGCTATTGCGCTCAATGGACTGGCAACGGCTTTCGCCATATTCGCGAGATATGGCTCGAGCGCGCGGCGGGCCTCGGCGAGGCGGCGACGGTTCGCTTGCCCACGGAGGAAGTGAGCGGCGTTTTCGAAGGCTTGGACGAAAGCGGCGCCATGATATTGCGTATGGGAGAGGAAAAGCGGATCATTAATGCAGGCGAGGTCTTCTTCGGCCCCGCGTGAGACTTATATGGATTAGACCATGCTGCTTGCGATCGATGTCGGGAATACAAATTCCGTAATCGCCCTATTCGACGGCGATACGCCCGCCGCGCAATGGCGCTCGTCTACATCGACGGTGCGCACGGCGGATGAATATGCGGTGTGGCTCTCGCAGCTCATGCATCTCGCAGGCTTCAAGCTCTCGCAAATCGACGAATGCATCATCTCGACCGTGGTGCCACAGTCGCTGTTTCACTTGCGCAATCTTTCCCGACGCTATTTCAACTGCGAGCCGTTTGTCATCGCCCATGACAATATTCCGGGCGTCGCGGTGCGCATCAACAAGCCGTCAGAAGCGGGCGCCGACAGGCTCGTCAATGCGGTGGGCGCTTTTATCGCTCATGGCGGACCGTTGATTGTGGTCGATAGCGGCACGGCGACAAACTTCGATATTGTCGGCGACGATGGCGGTTTTGAGGGCGGCGTCATCGCGCCGGGGATCAATCTCTCCATGCAGGCTCTACATGAAGCCGCCGCGCGGCTTCCGCGGATCGCCATTGAAAAACCCGCCAAGGTGATCGGTACGGATACGGTGGGCGCCATGCAGACCGGCGTCTATTGGGGCTATGTCAGTCTCATCAACGGACTGGTGCGCCGCATCAAGGAAGAATACGGCAAGCCCATGAAGGTCGTCGCCACCGGCGGCATCGCTTCGCTTTTCGAAGGCCAGGCCGACGCCATCGACGCTTTCGATCACGACCTCACCATTCGCGGGCTTCTTGAAATCAGCAAGCGCCTCAAAGCCAATTCCGTTCATGGGGGCGGCGCCTAATGTCGAAAAAGGAACTCGTCTTTTTGCCGCTCGGCGGTTCCGGCGAGATCGGCATGAACATGAATCTTTACGGGTTCGGCACGCCAGCCAATCGCCAATGGGTGATGATCGATTGCGGCGTCATGTTCGGCGATCTGACAACGCCGGGCATCGATCTCATTTGTCCGGACCCGTCCTTTATTCTGGAAGAGAAGGAAGCGCTCCACGGATTATTGCTGACCCACGGACACGAAGATCATATCGGCGCCGTCGCGCAGTTGGCGCCGATGCTCGGTTGTCCCATCTACGCAACGCCTTTCACGGCGGCGCTCGTTCGGCGCAAGATCGATGAGATGGAGCTTACCGGCGTTGAGATGATCGTCATCGACATGAACGCCAAGTTCTCCCTCGGGCCGTTCGACATCGAATATGTGACGCTGACCCATTCCATTCCGGAGCCGAGCGGCGTCGTTCTGCGTACGGAGCTTGGAACGGTGCTGCATACAGGCGACTGGAAACTCGATCAGTCGCCGACCCTGGGGCCGGTCACTGACAGCGCCGCCATTAAAAAGCTTGGCGACCAAGGCCTCCTCGCCATGGTGTGCGACTCCACCAACGTCTTATCGTCCGGCGAGTCCGGTTCCGAGGCGGCCGTGCGCAAATCGCTGACGAAGCTTATCGCCGCGCAAAAGGGCAGGGTCGCCGTCACGACGTTTGCGTCGAATGTTTCTCGGGTCGTCTCTATTTGCGAGGCGGCCGCGGCGGCGGACCGCAGCGTATGTCTTCTAGGGCGGTCCATGTTGCGCATTGTCGACGCCGCGCGCGAGACGGGGCTCTTGCCGTCGCATATGACTTTCGTCGATCCGAAAGACGCCGGCCATTTGCCGCGCGAGCATGTGCTTTATCTGTGTACGGGCAGTCAGGGAGAGCCGCGCGCGGCCCTCTCGCGCATTGCGCGGAACGACCATCGCGATTTGACCTTAAGCGACGGCGATACGGTGATTTTCTCCTCGAAAATCATCCCAGGCAATGATCGCGAAATCTACAATTTGCAGAACGATCTCGTGGATATCGGCGTAAAGATCATTACGGAAAAAGACGAGTTCGTGCATGTCTCCGGTCATCCGTGCCGGGAGGAATTGCGCGCCATGTATGAATGGGCGCGTCCGCATATCGCCGTGCCGGTCCATGGAGAAGCGCGGCACTTGGAAGAGCACGCAGATTTGGCGCTGGAGCTTGGCGCCGCGGAGACTTTCGCGCCGCGTAATGGCGATCTCATTCGTCTTGCGCCGGAGGGGCCCGAGTTGCTCGACGAAGCCCCCGCGGGGCGCATGTATCTCGATGGCGAAGGGGTGCCGCGCGATGACCGGCAGGCGGC
>CAYWWL010000228.1:0-3928 GCA_964461925.1 uncultured Caulobacterales bacterium
TGGTCCACTGGCCGATTGGCAGCCAACCCCAGCGTTTGAGCGACACCGAGATCCGTTGTCCTTCATAAACCGGCTCGCTTGGCAGGCCGACATAGGTCACGGCGCCGTCCATCGCCTCAGCGAGCGCGGTTGGATCCAGAATATCCGCCCATAGGGTCTCAGCGCTCACTGGGTAGCGCCGAGAAATTTCATGCTTTCGTCCCATCGCCGCGCCTTCCCTCGCATTCTTGCGGCGCTGTCGCCAATCCGCCGCGACAACACACTAGGTCGCGCCGGCCGCGCCGTCGACGCTCACTGACCAAACGTCAAAACCTGGTTCGAGAATTGCTGAATTTCCCCGAGAAATTGAAATCAAGGGCAAGAGCGGGGCTTATCATGGGTATTTGTCGCAAAATGAAACAGTTTGCGTGCGGCGTGGCGGCGACGTGTCTCGCCGGACCGGCGATGGCGGACAATATCAGCGGAGAATGGTCCGGCGTGATCGATTGGCCGTTGATCGCGATCCATGCGGCCGTCGCCCCAGACGGCAGGGTCTTCACTTACGGCACCGGGCTTAATGGCTCTTCTCAAGGCGGCGCGGTTTATGATCTCTGGGATCCAGCCGACGGCGGTCATATGACCTTCGACAACACCACCGGCATCGACATTTTCTGTTCCGGTTCGGTGATTATGCCGTCCACCGATGACGTCTTCATCATTGGCGGCGACGTGTTTGGTCCGGGCAACAAAGAGAACATGAACGTCACGCGGTTCAATTTCCGCGATAACGACTTGTCCGTGTCCCAAGATCTAATGCGCAAGCGTTGGTATTCGACGCCGATTTCCTTGCCCAATGGCGATCTCTATGTGCAAGGCGGCCGCGGCGGCGCCGATCGTCCCGAGATCATCACCGCCCAGGATCAACGCCGGCTCTTGTCCGGCGCCAACACCAGCGGCTTGAACTGGTGGTATCCGCGCAATTTCGTCCTCGCCGGCGGCCGCGTCTTCGGCTTTGACACGAATGGACGGACCTATTTCGTCGACCCCAACGGCGTCGGCGCGCTGACGCGATCGATAAACGTGCCGACGAACAGTAACGCCGGCACCGCCGTCATGGCGCGCCAGGACAAAGTCTTCTACTCAACCCCGCAAGGCGGCATCAACGAAATCGATATTTCCGGCGCAACGCCGACCTCGCGTTCGGTGGCGTCGATCGCCAATCGCCGGGCCTGGTCCAACGCGACCATTCTGCCCAATGGCGACGTCGCCTTCACCGGCGGTTCGGCCAATCCGAACAAGCTCGAAGGCGTGACCAATCAGGTCGAACTACTCAATCCGGAAACCGGCGAAATCACTCAGGGCGCGACGGGCGCGCTTGCGCGGCTTTATCACTCCACGGCGACGTTGTTGACCGACGGGCGCGTCTTGGTGGCGGGCGGCGGCCTGCCGGGCCCGCTATTGAACTCCAATGCGGAAATCTACGCCCCGCCATACCTGTTCGACGCTAATGGCCTGCCCGCACGGCGACCAAGGATCTTCAACGCCCCGACGTCGATGCGGGTCGACACGCAATTCACCTTGCGCGTTGACGAACCTTCGCGCGTGCGCCGAGTCACCATGGTGAAATCAGGCTCGACGACCCATTCCTTCAATGTCGACCAGCGTTTCTTGGAGTTGCCGTTCCACCGCGACGGCGACCGGCTGCGCGTCAAGGCCCCGATCAGCGCCGGCGCGATGACGCCCGGTTATTATATGTTGCACGTGATCGACGACGCGGGCGTGCCGTCGAAGGCGAAGATGGTGAAAGTCTCGGTCGAGGCAGATCCCGACGCAACGTATTCTGACATTATCGCCGAATACGCCCATGTCGACGTGGACCACAATTGGCGGACGGTGGAGCTGAAACAACGCTTCAACGATCCAGTGGTCGTGGCGTTCATGCGCACCAGCAATGGCGGGCAACTGGCCCAGACGCGGATTCGCAATGTCGGTCCGTCGAGCTTCGAGATCCGCCTACAAGAGCCAAGCAATCTCGACAATTGGCATCTGCTCGAAGAAATCACCTATATCGTCGCCGAACGCGGCGCCTTTAAACTCGACTCTGGCCGCCTGTTCGAAGCCGGCGAAGTGCTCACCAATCGGGTGCACCAGTCGACTCTCGATCAGGGCCGCGAGCGCACCTTCTTCGACGCGCCGTTCGTCAAAGCGCCGCGCGTATTTTCGTCGGCTGTGAACTATGGCGGCGGCGGCCATTGGATCACCGTCCGTCAGGCCAATGTGAGCCGCGACGGGTTTGAAGCCGCGCTTGCGGAAGAAGAAGCCCGCACCGACGGCCACGTCACCGAAGCGATCAACTTTATCGCCGTGGGCGCCGACCAAGGGGGCGCGATCGCCGTCGCCTCTAACAGAGCCAACCACCGGGGCGACGCGCCGGCGACGGACTATGATTTCGCCAGCATGCAGACGGTTCGAGGCAAAGACCCCGCCGTGCTGCGGGCTCGAGAAAGCGGCGACGCCTATCTGCAAGAGGACACGACGCGCGATCGGGAAACCTGGCACGTGAAAGAAATCATCGCCTATCTCGATCTGCCGGGTAAATCAGGCTTCCTTCGCGGTCGGCCGGTTCGCGATTGATCGCCACAAGCGTTTGCGTTCCATATTCAGCCTGAGGCGGCGATGCGTCGCCGTTTCAGCCCCTGATCCGCAGCGGTTGCGCCTCGCCATAGGTGAGGCTGCGCCACAGCCATTCGAGCGGGCCGAAGCGGTATCGCCGCAACCACGCCTGGCAGAGAAATGAAAACGTAAGAAAAACGCCGACAGCGATGGCGAACCCGGCGGCGGGAGGAATCGCCGGACGCAGATAAATCCCGAACGGATGCGCGAACAAAAGAAACAACACCCCATGGCCGATATATGCCGTTAACGCCATCCGCCCTACCGGCGCGAATAATCCCGTCAACCAATCCCATCGCCTAGAACCGCATAGACGCACCAATAGCGCCGCATAGCCGAACGCCAAGACGGGAACGCCGACGGCGTGAAAAGCATACTGAAAAAATTCTGGGGCGTTCGCGCCATCATCCCAACTCGCCACTGCCAACGCCTCGAAGAAGACGCCAGCGCCGATGCTCATCGCCGCCAGTTTGGCGACCAATGGCTTGGCGTCCCGCGCCTTCTCCACCAGCCGTTCCCGCGCCGCCCAAGCGCCGATCAAGAACCGTCCAAAGATGAAAAACGCTAGAGGGACGGCGCCAAGACCGATGACATAGTCGGATACTTGCCAGTCAAACAGCGCGACAACCCAAGCGCCATAGCTCTCGCTAAGAAGCGCCTCGCTCAGGGCCTGGTCCATCGCATCGCTATCGACCCAAGGAAAGGACATAAATCCGTATGCGATCTGACTAATGAGAAACACGAAAGCGAGCCCTGATATCAGCATCGCGCGCGCTGATAGATTGCGCGCAAAGAATAGCGCAAAACCGAGCAAGGCGTAGTCGAGAAGAATGTCGCCTGGAAACAGCAAAAACCTATTGATGACGCCGAACCCGACAAGAATGGCGAGACGACGAAGATAGAGCCGTTCAAAGTTTTCGTTCTTCGCCGACAATCGCTGCATTTGAATCCAAAACCCCATGCCGAAGAGCACGGAGAAAAGCGTCACCGCTTTGTCGTAGAAGAGAATGTCGCAGACGACCAGCAGCGCTTGCTGAAACTTGTCTTGCTCCCACGCGGCGAAGATCGCCTCGTCGACCGGATACATAAAATAGAGCGCGCTTACGAAATGCACCGAGAAGACGCCGAACAAGGCGAATCCGCGCAGCACGTCGAGTTCGCCAATCCGCTCCGAGGACGTCACAGGCGTCGCAGATGTCATCTGTACTCATCTCCCCGACCTCGCCGCGCGTCATCGGCGGTCGGACGCTAACACTATCCTCTGACGCCAACAAGC
>CAYWWL010000229.1:0-1988 GCA_964461925.1 uncultured Caulobacterales bacterium
ATCGCCAATCTTCAAACTACGTTCCAGCAGGAATTGGCGATGCGGCTCGAACAAACCGCCGCGCAGATCGCGGCCCTGCAAGCCAAGCTAGACGGCGCCAACGAGGCCGAACCATCGGACGCCGGCGCCCAAGCAGCCGCCGCTTTAGCCCTCGCCTCCTTGACCCGCACCGTGGACGCCGGCGCGCCATACGCCGATGAACTTTCCGTCCTGGCGCGCTTGGCGGGCGACTCCTCGTCGGTCGAAAGCCTGCGCGCGCACGCCCGCACCGGCGCGCCGACGCTGTCGCAGCTAAAAGAACGCTTCGACCCATTCGCGAGGGCGGCGATCGCCGCGGCGAGCCGCGAGAACGCAACCGGCATTCTCGGCGGCCTGAAAGCGAATTTGGAGGAATTGGTCAGCGTGCGGCCGTCTGAGTATACGGAAGGCGACGACGCGCCGGCCGTGATCTCGCGCGCGGAAGACAGTTTGCGGAAAGACGATCTCGCCCAATCGCTCGCCTATTTGGAGGAGCTTGACGGCGCCGCCGCGGCGGCGTTCGAACCATGGATCGCCGACGCCAGGTCGCGCATGGCCGTGGGGGCGGCCATCGCCACTCTCAATGACGCGCTCTTGAGCGCCCTCGACGAATAGGACGCCGCCTTGATCATCCGTCTTCTCATCTTCATTCTTTCGGCGGTCTTCGTCGCCTTCGTCGTCAGCTGGCTGACCAGCATCGACAGCCGAATGACGATGGAGATTTTCGGCCAGAAGGTGAGCATGCCGGCAGGCCTCGCCGTAGGCGGCCTCTTGTCCAGCGCGATCGTCCTAGTGCTGACGGCGAGTTTCGTCAAAGATCTCGCCGCCATCCCGCAAAAGCTTCGCCAGCGCGAGGAGAAGGCGAAAATGCAGCGCGGCGTCGCCGCCTTGACCCGCGGCATGGAGGCGATCGCGATCGGCGACGCCAGCGACGCCTTGCATCATACGAAAGTGGCGCGGCGCAATCTTGGCGAAGGGTCGATGACGCGCCTGCTCGCGGCGCAAGCAGCGCAATTGTCCGGCGACGACGCGGCCGCGGGCGAAAGCTTCACCGCCATGCTTGACTCCCCGGAGACCGAATTCCTCGGCCTGCGCGGGCTCTACGCTAAGGCGATGCGGACGGACAACCTCGACGAAGCGCGGCAATACGCCGAACGCGCCTTTGCGCTTCGTCCGAATGCGGTATGGGCGTTCGACGCGGTGTTCGATCTTGCGTTGGATCGCGGCGCGTGGGGCGACGCCATGGACGTGCTAAAGCCCGCAGTGAAGAACAATGCGATATCGAAAGACGAAGCCACGCGGGCTGAAGCGGCCTTGCTGACGGCCGCCGCCCACGCCGCGGCCGCGGCCGACGACGGCGCCGGGGCCATGCAGGAAATCGAACGCGCGCTAAAGCTCGCCCCAAGCCTCGCGCCGGCCGCGGTTCTCGCCGCGGAATTGCACGACAAAGCGCGGCGGGGCCCGCGCGGCGCGAAAGTTCTCGAACAGGCCTATGCGCTCGAACCGCACCCGGCGATCGCCAGCGCGCGCGTCATGCTTCTCGGCGACGCATCGCCTGAAACGGCGGCGCACGAACTGCGGCGCTTGGCGGATCGCAATCCAGACCATCGCGAAAGCAAGATCGTCCGCGCACGGGCTCATGTCCTCCTCAGCGAGTTCAGCCAGGCCGTCGATTTGCTTGAACCACTGATCGTTCAATCGGCGACGGCGCGGGAGTTTAATCTCATGGCGGAGGCGGCGGCCGGCGACCATGGCGACGAGGCGGCGCGCCCTTGGTTGGAGAAAGCCGCCCATGCGCCGCGCGATCCCTCGCCTGGCGCAGACGGCGTCTTCCGTTTTACGAAGGAAGGTTGGGCGCAATTGATCCGGGAATATCGAACCAATGGCCGCCTGTCTCCGGCGCCGCTGGAAGGCCCTCCCGCCGGGATCAGCGTCGAAGAATTCAAACTTCTGGCCGCGCCGGCGGCGAT
>CAYWWL010000229.1:1998-3920 GCA_964461925.1 uncultured Caulobacterales bacterium
GCGTCAAGCGACGCAAACGAAACGGGCGATGAAGACGATACAGACGATGTGGCGACGCCCGCGGAGACGATGGCGGCGGCTGACGATCAAGCCGCGAACGCAGTCGACGATGCGCAAGCGGGCTCGAACGCTGTCGACGCCGACCCTGACCCGGCGCAGCCTAGCGATGTGACGGCGGACCAAGACGCATCGAGCGCTACTCCTGAGAAGGCTCACTGAGGCCGCGCTTCTTGGCGCGCGCGGATTGCTTGATCCGATACGCTCGGCTGGGCGCAGGCGCGCCGTGCCCCCCGCCTTCTCGCGCGCCGTCTTGCGCCGCCGTGAGCCCTCGCCGCGGACGACTCCCTTTCACGACATAGGATTTCGACGGCGTATCCAGATCAAAACGGCGGCGGCGGGGCAAAGGCGGTTCTTCCGGCAGCGGTTCGAGCCGCGCCTTGGAGAGAACCTTCAAGGGCGATTCCGTCCCGGCGTCGGCCGCCGGGTCCGGCTTCAAGCCCAAGACCCCAAGAGCGCCGTCGGATCCGGCCTCTTCATTGCGGATGTACCAAGCGACCACGCCGCCTAAGCAGCAGCACATGATGATTAAGCCCAGTGAGTCCATTAACCTTACTCCCGCTGGGACGCCGATTTGTCCCGCATCGGCTACAAAGCAAGATCCATGCGCGTTTTGCCGCTGCGCGCCGGGGATGAACTAGGTTAATATCGGCGCAAATCTCGGCGTCTCCGCCGCCACGCATTAACGATATATGACCTCGACAGACGCCATCATCATCGGCGCCGGCGCGGCCGGCCTGTTCTGCGCAGCGCGGCTCGGCCTGCGCGGACAGCGGGCCATAGTGCTCGACCACGGCGCAAAGCCGGCCGAGAAGGTCCGCATTTCCGGCGGCGGCCGTTGCAATTTCACCAACCTGCGCACGACCGCGGCCCAATTTCTTTCCGAAAATCCGCATTTCGCCAAATCCGCGCTGGCGCGTTTCACCCCGCAGGACTTTCTCGATCTGCTGGCGGCCCGGAACATCGCCTGGCATGAGAAGACCTTGGGGCAATTATTCTGCGACGGGCGCTCAGCGCAGATCATCGACATGCTGATCGACGGGGCCGCGGCGGGCGGAGCGACGACGATCATGAACGCGCCGGTCACGGCGATCGACCACCGCGACGGCGTTTTCCATCTTGATACGGAGCAAGGACGGTTCCAGGCGCCGAGCCTGGTGCTCGCCAGCGGCGGGCTGTCGATTCCGAAAATGGGCGCAACGGGATTCGCCTATGACGTGGCGCGACGCTTCGGCCTCGACGTGGTCACGCCGCGACCGGCCCTGGCGCCGTTCGTGTTCGCCGGCGGACAGCAAGAACGGTTCAAAGCCTTGGCCGGGGTCGCGTGCCCCGTGGTCGCCAGCGCTGGGGCGGGACGCTTCGAGGAGGCCATGCTGTTCACCCATAAGGGTTTGTCGGGGCCGGCGATCTTGCAAATATCTTCATACTGGCGCGACGGCGAGACGATCGCCCTCGACCTCGGCGCCGGGGCCGTCGCCGATTTGACGGCGGCCAAGCGCGCGACGCCAAAACTCAGTCTGTCCCGGGCGTTGGAGACTCGATTGCCGCGCCGGTTGGTCGACGCGACGCCGACGTTTGGCCTGACCCAAGACGACGATCTTACGCGTCGACTCGGCGATTTTTCCGACGCACGGCTGCAAAGGATCGCCGAAGGGTTCGGAACGTTCGAACTAAAGCCGACCGGGACCGAAGGCTGGCGCACGGCGGAAGTCACAGCCGGTGGCGTCAGCACACGGCATTTATCGTCGAAAACGATGGAGAGCGCGACCACGCCGGGCCTATATTTCATCGGCGAATGCGTCGACGTCACCGGCTGGCTCGGCGGCTATAATTTCCAATGGGCGTGGTCAAGCGCCGAGGCCGCG
>CAYWWL010000230.1:0-3902 GCA_964461925.1 uncultured Caulobacterales bacterium
TATGGGCCTTCGACCGAGTCGATGACGAAGCCGGTGTTGTTTTGCTCGACCGAGAAACGCACGTCGTCGAAGACGAAAAATTCCGCTTCCGGGCCGAAATAGGCGGTGTCGCCAGCGCCAGTGGAGGCGAGGAACGCTTCGGCGGCCTTGGCGGTGGAGCGCGGGTCGCGGCCATAGGGTTGGCCGGTGGATGGTTCGAGGACGTCGCAGAAAATAGCGAGGGTCGGCTGGGCGAAGAATGGGTCGACGACTGCGGTCTCCGGATCCGGCATCAAGGTCATGTCGGATTCATTGATCGCCTTCCAGCCCGCGATCGACGAACCGTCGAACATTGACCCGTCTTCAAAGAAATCTTCGTCGACCATGCTTTGGTCAAAGGTCACATGCTGCATTTTCCCGCGCGGGTCGGTGAAACGCAGATCGACGTAGCGAATATCCTTGTCTTTGATCGTTTTTAGCACATTGCTGGCCGACATTATCGGTTCTCCTTATTGATCGCTAAAGGGCGTAATTCCCGGGACGGTCGCCACGTGTCATCTCGCCGACATCGCCGGCATAAGTCTTCCCGCGCCTGGCGCCGCGCCGCCACGGCACCATGCCTGCACGAGCTAAAGGAAATCAAGGGTTTTTCCGCAGTGCAATAACATGAATGGGGGAAAATCGGACGATCGCGTCGATCATCGTTCCGATCGCGCACATAAATTGCGCCGAATCCTTCACGCGAGGAATAATCGACTAGACGGCGTCGTCGCCCTTTTCGCCGGTGCGAATGCGAATGGCGTCGTCGATGGGCAAGACGAAAATCTTCCCGTCGCCGATTCGACCCGAGTGCGCGGCGCCGGCGATGGCGGCGATCGCCGCGTCGACTTGATCATCTTTGACGACGATTTCGAGCTTCACCTTCGGTAAGAAGTCAACCACGTATTCAGCGCCGCGATAAAGTTCGGTATGGCCCTTCTGACGGCCAAATCCGCGCGCGTCGATGACCGTCATGCCTTGCAGTCCGATATCGTGCAGCGCTTCTTTAACGTCATCGAGGCGGAACGGTTTGATGATGGCTTCTAGTTTTTTCATGGGCAGCAATCTTTGTCAGTGTTGTCGATGAGCCAGGAGCGTGATCCGCATCGCCCGATTCAACGCAAGGGACGGATGAGACGCCAAAGTGAAATTGGACGGTTGGTCCGCCCAGTTGAATTTGGCTGACGCCAAGGTGCATACATATGCTTCGGCAACAGCATTCACGTTGGTCGTAAGGAGTGTCAACTGACAGCGGACCTATTCCTCTTAACCCCGGACGAAATGAAACGGGCGGAAATGCTGACGGCGGAAAACGGCGTGCCGACGGCCGCTTTGATGGAGCGTGCGGGAACCGCGCTCGCCGCTTATGTGCCGCCTGAAGTTGACGGGGCGGTCGCGGTCCTGTGCGGTCCCGGAAACAATGGCGGCGACGGTTTTGTTGCGGCGCGGCAGCTGCGCGCGGCGGGCCGTGAGGTGCGCCTTGGCCTGGTTGGCGACCGGGCGGCGCTGACCGGCGACGCGGCGCTAATGGCCGATCTTTATGATGGCGAGGTCGAACCAGCGTCGCCGGCGCTTTTCGAAAACGCTCGCGTCATTATCGACGCCCTGTTCGGCACTGGCTTATCGCGCCCCCTTGATGGGCCGCTCGCCGCCTTGATTGAAGGGGTCAATGGCTTGCGCCGCAGCGGCCAGGCGTTGGTCATCGCCGCGGATATTCCGTCGGGCGTGGATCCTTTAACCGGCGCGGTGCAGGGCGTGGCGATCGAAGCCTCGGCGACGGTTATTTTCGGTTGCCGCAAACCTGGCCATCTCTTGTTTCCTGGTCGAGCGTTATGCGGCGAAGCGGTGGTGGCGGATATCGGCGTTGACCCCCGCGCGATCATCGCCGCCCAGCCGATGGCGTTCGTCAATGGTCCGGCCTTGTGGGGCGGCGTCTTTCCGCGGCCCACCTTCCAAAGCCACAAGTACGCCCGCGGCGCTGTCGGCGTGATCGCCGGCCCACGTCGGGCGACAGGCGCGGCGCGTTTGGCGGCCATGTCAGCATTGCGCGCAGGCGCCGGCATTGTCACTTTGTTGACGGAAGAAGCCGCAGCGGATGAAATCGCCGCGCAGATCACCGCCGTTATGCAAAAGCCCTTCGACGAGCCGAGTCAGCTTGATGCCTTTTTGAGCGATCCAAGGCTGACCGCGATGGTGCATGGGCCTGGCGCCGGCGTGACGACTAAAACCAAGCAAGCGGCTGAGCGCATTTTAAGCGCTGACGTCGGCGCCGTTTTCGACGCTGACGCGCTGACGGTTTTCGCCGACCAACCTTCGGAGCTTTTCAACAAAGTTCGGCCGGACGATGTGCTGACGCCCCATGGCGGCGAATTTCGGCGGTTGTTTGGCGAAATGGACGACGCGTCTGGACGCATCGCCGTCGCTCGCAAGGCGGCGGACAAAGCCGGCTGTGTGATCGTTCTAAAAGGGGCCGACAGCGTGATCGCCGCGCCTGACGGACGCGTCGCCGTCAATGCAAACGCGCCGCCGGACCTGGCGACGGCTGGGGCCGGCGACGTTCTCGCCGGTTTGATCGGCGGCTTGAGAGCCCAGAACATGCCGGGGTTCGAAGCCGCGGCAGCCGGCGTTTGGCTGCACGGCGCTTGCGCCGCGGTGGCCGGTCCTGGATTGATAGCGGAAGATCTGCCGGGCGCGGTACCGCGCGTGTTGCAGCATCTGTTCGCGCCGCCGGCCCCAAAACGGCCGGAACAGTCGACGTCGGAACAAACGTCGCCGGCGCAAGGATGATGGTGATGGCGAGCGAGCTGGTAATCCGACTGGCTGAGGAGGACGACGCTGCGGCGATCAACGCCGTTTATAATCCTTTCATTCTGGAATCAGTCGCCACGTTCGAAGAGGAGACGTACTCCACAGAGGCGAGGGCGGCGGTCCTCAGACAACAATTGCTTGATCCAAGGACGCCAATGTTCGTTGCGTTCGATGGCGATTCGCGCGCGCCGCTTGGTTTTGCGGGCGCAGCGGCGTTTGATCCGCGTCCCGGTTATCGCCGTTCGGTGAAGGTCTCGGTGTTCACCACGCCGGCGGCGAAGGGCCGCGGTGTCGGGCGAGGCCTTTATAGCGCTTTATTCGAGGGGCTCGAGAAAACCGACGTTCATCGCGCCTATGGCCTGGTTGTAGCGCCGAATCCATCGTCGGTTCGGCTGCATGAAGCTTTCGGGTTCGCCCATGTCGCCACCCTTAACGAGGTCGGTGAGAAATTCGGCCAAACCCTCGACGTGATGTGGTTTGAGAAGCGGTTCTGAAAAAGTCGCAGCAAAACCATCGGAACGGCTCGACAGCGCGCTTTTGTCTGCTATAGAACGCCGCTTCAACATGATGGGCGGCGGGATTCCTCGCTGTCCATCGGCGTGTGTCTAGTTTGCGGATGTGGCGGAATTGGTAGACGCGCTGGATTTAGGTTCCAGTGCCGCAAGGCGTGAGAGTTCGAGTCTCTCCATCCGCACCACAATCGGCGCGCGCTCTTCGTGATCGACCTTGGAAGGCCTTGTTAAGAATGGAAGTCGTCGAAACCAGCGCTGAAGGACTTGAGCGCAAATTCACCGTTAAAGTGCCGGCGTCGGACTTGGACGCCCGTTTGACCGCTCGTTTGGAGAGCATGAAGGGCGATGTGCACCTGAAAGGCTTCCGCAAGGGCAAGGCGCCGATCTCTTTCCTTAAAAAGATGTACGGCAAGGGCATGATGGGCGAGATCGTCCAGCAAGTCATTGACGAGACCTCGCATAAGGCGTTCGCGGATCGCGATCTAAAGCCAGCGATGGCCCCGCACCCGCATTTCCATGGCGACATGGAAGCGGTGATGTCCGGCAAAGCGGATCTGGAATATG
>CAYWWL010000231.1:0-3898 GCA_964461925.1 uncultured Caulobacterales bacterium
GTCATAGGCGTCTTCCGAGGACGCGGTGTCGGCGGTGCGGCCTTTGCGCAGATCGGCGATGGCGGCTTCGAGCTTTTGCGCCGTGGCGCCGGCGCGCTTCAGGATCGCCGCGGCCTCGGAGCCCGAGGACAACGCCAAGGCGAGAAAGATCCGTTCCGCCGAAACGAAGGCGTCGCCGTGCTTCTTCGCCAATTGCTCCGCTTCCGACAGAATTTTCGCGGTCGGCGCGGCGAGATAAATTTGTCCGGAGCCGCCCTCCACGTGCGGCAGTTTCGCCAAGGCGGCTTCGGTTTCCGCCAGCGCGTCTTCCGGTCGGCCGCCGGCGGCGCGCAACAAATTCGCGGCGAGGCCCTCGGGGTCGTCGAGCCACGCTTTCAACACGTGCTCCGGCGTGAATTGTTGATGGTTCTCTCTAAGGGCGATCCCTTGAGCGGCCTGCAGCAGCCCACGCGCCCGGTCGGTATAGTTTTCTAATTGCATAGCGGGAGTTTATTCCTTCGCGATTGATCTTGGGTTAAGCATCAAACGGCGCGCGCCGGGGCCCCAATAAGGCGACCGCAACGCGCATTCTCTAGATAGGAACGCGATCGCCGGTTGCAAGCCTGGAAAGGCTCTGGGCCGCGCCGAATCGGGCCTGTTTCTGACCTAGATCAATGGCGCCGCGGATCCGATGGATCGGCGCCCGGGAGCGTTAGATCGCCCAAAACGCCGAGGTGAGACCATGCCGCGCCAACACCTCTTGGGTCTCCGCCCGGGAGCGTTTGCGCCACGGCTGTTTGAGATAGTCGCCATACCAATCCGCGGCGAAGGCCCATAGCGCCGGGATCGTCATCACCGCGCCTTTCGGCAGGCGGTGGCGCGCGCACCAGTCGTCCGCATCCGCCTCAGTCCGGAACGGTTGAAACGAGGCGCATGCGAAGATCACATTGTCCCACCACTGGCGCGCCGGGGTCGACAGGTGAAACACGTCGTCGGACGGCGCCGGCGCGCCGTCTTTAATCCGATAGCGCACGGTTTCGCCCTCGCCGCCATAGCGGGTAGTGATCTCGGCGTCGCAGCCGAGCGCGGCGCTGACGCCGAAGCCGCAATAAAGACAATTCGTCCAATAGCCTTTTGGGCCCGATAAGCGCGGCCCCGATGCGCCGTCGTCGCAAAGCCGCACCCAACACGATCCCGGCGACAGCGAGAACGGATGCACCACCCAAGGCGCGCAGGCATGGGGATGCAACAAAAGCGCATGGGCGTCGTGCAATCGCCGCAACGAGGCCGTCGCCGCCGCCAGGCTCACGCCTAAGCGTTGGGCGAGTTGTTCGGTATCCGGCCCATGGCCGCGCTCGGCGATCATCTGCGTAAGCGTCCCGCGCAACGCGAGATCCTCCGACGTCAAAACATGATCGGCCATGGCGCGAGGCTCCTCTCCGGCGGCGTTTTCGCGCCCGCCTTAAAGACCGCCGAGACTGACCAGGGCGCCGCCGTCGACGATCAAGGACTGGCCCGTCATCCAGCGCCCCGCCGGGCTGGCTAGGAACACCACCGCGCCGGCGATGTCGTCGGGCTCGCCGAGCCGGCGCAAGGGCAATTGCTCGCGGGTCATCTTCTCCACCGCCGGATCCTTCCACAGCGCTTCGGCGAAGTAGGTCTTCACGATGCCCGGACAAATGCAATTTACACGGACGTTCTGCGGTCCGTATTCGACCGAGAGATTACGCGCCAATTGCAGGTCCGCCGCTTTCGATATGCCGTACGCGCCGAGTTTCGCGTCGCCGATAAAAGCGGCGATGGATGAGATGATCACGAAGGCGCCGCCGCCGCGCTTGGCCATGTCCGGCAAGACCATTTGCGACAGCCAATGGGAGGAATAGACGTTCGAGGTCATGATCTTCTCGAACTGCGGATCGTCGATCTCCGCGCTCGGACCGAAGAACGTGTTGACCGCGGCGTTGGCGACGAAGATGTCGATGGCGCCGAACGCGTCGTTTGCGAAATCGACGAGCGCCTGCAGATCCTCTTTGCGCGACACGTTGCAAGCGACCGCTTTGGCCGCCTCGCGGCCGACGGCGGCGTTGATCGCGTCGGCGACTTTTTGGCAAGCGTCGACCTTGCGGCTGGAGACGACGACATTCGCGCCGTGTTCGGCCAATCGATGGGCGGCGGCCTCGCCAATGCCCCGGGAGCCGCCGGTGACGACGGCGGTTTTGCCGGTGAGGTCGAATAAGGAATTTGTCATCGCGCCCTTCGCTTTTCTCGCCGCGGAAAAGCGCCCGCGGTCGGATAATTTTCCATGAGAAAAGTGAAGCCGCGCCACGGCGCGTCGTCAAGCGCCGCGCTCAGCCGCGGCGGCGCCTGTTCGTCGGAACGCGCGCAAGGCGGAAATTTACGATGCGGCGGCTTCGTCGGAAACCGCGTCGCCGGCCTCGTCCTTGGCTTTGTCCGCCTTGGTCGTCCGGGTCCGACGTTTGCGCCGGGCGCGCGGGGCGCGTTCGGCCTCGTCCCCAGCGGCGTCCTCGCCGTCGGCTTTCTCAGCCGCGGGTTCGGCCTCTGCGCCATTGCCGGCGCCGTTCGCGGCGACCGCCGCCTCGTCGTCGCTCGACGGCGCCTCGGCTTCCTGCTGACGCCCGCGGCCGCGCGGACGCTCTTCTTGACTGCGGCCGGCGTCGCCATTGGCGCCGTCTTCCACGTCGGGCTGTTCTTGCGGCTGCTGCGGCTGCATCGACCGGATCACCCGGTAATAATGCTCGGCATGCTGTAGATAGTTTTCCGCTTTCACGCGATCGCCAGCGGAAGCGGCGTCCCGGGCCAGCGCCTGGTATTTGTCGAAGATTTGATTCGCCGTGCCGCGAATGCGGACGTCCGGTCCGTTCGAATCAAATGCTCGATTGGGGTTCACTCCCCCCTGCCGACGGCGTTGATTGCGCCCACGCTTCATATTGTTTCTCGCTAGTTTTTAACCAAGCCGCGCCGCACATCGAGCCAACGCTCGCGGTCGCCGCTTCACAAAGAGTTTATGTGCACCGTTTCGGTATAATGCCGGTCATCTAGGTCCACGCTCACGCGCCGTACGCCACAAATGACCGCCGTTGGATAAATTCCCCGCCAATCCTACAATTCTGCGGCCCGTCGCCGCGTCGTCAGTTCTAGCTATCTAGATAGGATTTATTGTTCGGCAGCGTCGTTTTCGCCGCTGATCGCCCGATGATAGCGCGCCCGCCCTTCATTGCAACGATTTTTTCCGAGGGCGAAGCTGAATCAGCATCGCCCGCGCGATCCCGGCACGGTCGTTTTCAACCTCGATGCGCGCTGGCGACGCGCCGGCAGCCTCGAGCGCCGCCCGCGCCAAGGCCTCAACCGCCGGCGCTTGCCCGGCGCCAAGTTCGAACCCGATCAAGGCGCCTGGAGCGGCGTAGGCCGGAACGTCGCTTAGGATCCGTTTGTACGCGTCTAATCCATCGGCCCCGGCGAACAAGGCCCGCGGGTCTTCGAAGTCGCGCACCTCCCGGGGCAAGGTTTGCGCCGCGCCCTGTTCAATATAGGGCGGGTTGGAAAGGATTACGTCGAACCGTCCGTCTACGGGCGCGGTCCAGTCGCCGCACAGCGTCGCCCCGCGCTGGCTCAGCCCATGGCGGCGCAAATTCTCGTCGGCGAGACGCGCAGCAGCCGGATTGACGTCGACGCCGATCCCGGTCGCCGCCGGCAGCTCCGCCAACATGGTGGCGAGGATGGCGCCGGAGCCGACGCCAAGGTCGAGCACGCGCAATGGCGCGGCGCGGTCCTCGATCCGCGCCAGGGCGCCGGCGATCAGGGTTTCGGTGTCCGGTCGCGGCGTCAACACGCCGGGCGCGAGGGAAAACGATCGTCCCCAGAATTCTTTTTCGCCGATGATCGCCGAGACCGGCTCGCC
>CAYWWL010000232.1:0-3877 GCA_964461925.1 uncultured Caulobacterales bacterium
ATCCTTTCACGGCGGCTTACCTAAGCGTCCGCGGGCCCCTGCGCAAGCGATCCCGTCGGCCGCGCCGTTAGTCGCTTTTCCCTTGACGAGCCGGGTGGGCGCCGCGCGTTATGCTGGCGGTGGTGATAGCAGCGCGTTGACCGCGCGAGGACCCTAAGGCGATGTCGTCGATTGCGTTGATTGAGTTTTTCTTTCGGGCCGGCGCCGGCGCGTTGATGTTGATGATGGCGCTGTTGTTGGCGCGCCAGGCGTGGCATCTGCGCGCGGCGCGGTTCGGCGCGATCTTGTCGATCTGCATCACCGCGGGGCTGGTCGTTCATTCCGGCGAAGGCACCCAAGCGGTGTCGCCGGCGGTCCGCGCCATTCTGTTTCCGCTCAACACCAATGGCGTCTTGTTCATATGGTGGTTCAGCCGCGCTTTGCTGGTCGACGATTTCGAGCTGCGCTGGTGGGACTATTTGGCGGCCCTGGTTTGGAACGGCTTGGCCTTGTTCAACGTGCAGGCGCTGATTTTCCTTGAACCGATCGCCTATCCCTTGGCGAGCCTGGGGCGCAACCTTATCGCCGGGGGCGTCGTCGGACATATCATCTATGTCGCCATCGCCGGTCGCGCCGGAGATTTGATCGAGTCTCGCCGCAGGGTCAGGACCCGGTTCGCCGGCACGATCACGGCGTTGTTCGTGGTGTCCTTGTGGAGCGAAGGCGCATTCGGCTACGCCACCATCCCGCTGTGGCTGACCGCCACCCAATACGCCATGTATATGGCGGTGAGCGTGTGGAGCTTCCTATGGCTGGCGCGGATCGACACGTCCGCGCTGATCTTCGAGCCGGCGCCGCAAAAGCCGGCGCCGGAAAAGGTCATTTCGGCGCGCGAACAATCTTTGAAAGATAAGCTGCTTGGCGCCGTGGAGACCGACAAGGCGTATCTCGATCCGGGGCTCACTATCGGCGGCTTGGCCGGGCGCATCGGCGCGCCGGAACACCAGGTTCGCGCCCTGATCAACAAATCCCTTGGGCACCGAAACTTCCGCGCCTTTCTCAATGGCTATCGCCTCGACGTCGCCAAAGCCGCCCTCGCCGACCCGGGCAAAGCCGGCCTGCCGATCCTCACCATCGCCATGGATTCCGGTTTCGCCTCCCTCGCCCCGTTCAATCGGGCGTTTAAAGAGGCCCTGGGCGAGACCCCGACGGCCTATCGCAACCGCGCCCTCGGCGTGTCTGGCGATGACGCCGCGGACGCCGCCGCCTCGCCGGCGCAATAACCTCCTCAAAACTGAAAAAACCGCCGCATTTTCGAAAAACGCCCATGTTTCTTCGGCTTTGCGTGGATCGGCGGGGCGTCTTTTGCGGATCCTTCAGCCTGTGGCGCGGGGTCCCGCGCGCCCTAGTTGGAGGAAGCATTATGGAAGCCATCGCCGATCTTTTCGCCTGGTTCGCCGACGCGGTCGCCCGCCGCGCCCCGATCAGCATTCGCATCGAACTGACCCGCTATGTCGCCGGCTCATTGACCGTATTTCTCTTGGTCTGGGTGGCGTTGCACGGCCGGCTCGCGCACCGCAAAATCCGCAAGCCGACGCCGCGGCGCAAACAGATCCAGCGCGAGGTCGGCTATTCGGTGCTCACCGTGGTGATCTTCATGCTCATGGGCGTGTTCGTCTATGAAGGCGCCGCGGGCGGGGTGTTCAAATTCTACTCCGACGTGGACGCCTATGGCTGGCCGTATCTGATCTTTTCGATCCTGCTCCTGGCGGTGTTCCACGACGCTTATTTCTATTGGACCCACCGCGCGATGCACCATCCGAAACTGTTTCGGCATTTCCACGCCGTGCATCACCGCTCGATCAATCCGACGCCGTTCACCGCCTATTCCTTCGACCCCGCCGAAGCGGCGGTGAATTTCATGGTCATCCCGCTGTTCGCGTTCCTGGTCCCAGTCCATGACATCGCCACCATCACCTATATGTGGTTCATGATCATGCGGAACGCCCTTGGCCATTGCGGCTATGAGCTGATGCCGAAGAGCTGGTTCAAGCATCCGATTCTCGGCCAATCCACCAGCATCACCCATCACGACATGCACCATGAGCGGATGAACGGGAATTACGCCCTCTATTTCACCTGGTGGGATCGCTGGATGGGCACCGAGCACAGCAACTATGAGGAGCGTTTTTTCGAGGTCTCGTCGCGGCCGCGCAAAGCCCTCGCCCCGACCGACGCCGGCGCTGCGGCGCAAGCCGAACCGGCGGCCATGGCGTAACCCCCCGTCGTGCTTTGTCGCCGCGTGACCCCTACCTGACGGCGACGCAGACTGGCCCTGAGGACAGCGATCCTCGGGGCCATTTTGTCGCTAGCGGCCTTAGTTTTCGATCTTTTCGATCACCAGGCTGTCATTGGTGTAAACGCAGATCGACGCGGCGATGGCCATGGCTTTGCGGACGATCGCCTCGGCGTCGAGATCGGTTTCGTTGTACAAGGCCTGGGCTGCGGAGCGGGCGAAATCGCCGCCGGAGCCGATGGCGGTGACCCCGTGTTGCGGTTCGATCACGTCCCCCGCCCCGGTCAGGGTCAAGGTGACGTCTTTATCGGCGACGATCAGCATCGCTTCGAGCCGCCGCAAATAGCGATCGGTGCGCCAATCCTTGGCCAGCTCCACCGACGCGCGGGTCAATTGCCCGGGAAATTGCTCCAGCTTGGCTTCGAGCCGCTCCAGCAGGGTGAAAGCGTCGGCGGTGCCCCCGGCGAAACCTGCGATCACGCCGCCTGCGCCAGTTCCGGTCCGCCCGGCCCCGACCCGGCGGACTTTGCGCGCATCGCCCTTCACCACCGTCGATCCAAGGCTCACCTGGCCGTCGCCGCCAATGCACACAGTGTCCCCTCGCCGCACCGCGAGGATCGTCGTCCCGTGCATGCCTGTCGCGCCATCCGCCATAATTCACCACCTTTACCAATAGCGACGGATCGCCCGCCGCCCTTTGTCACATGTTTTGAACAATGCATTAGTTCAGAAGATCGTGTAGACGCTGCCGAATGGAAACATCAATGCGCGCCGCCACCGCTGAACGAAAAACCCGTGAAACCGAAATCTTCGTCGCCTTAGACCTCGACGGGACCGGCGAATATGACATTCAAACCGGGATCGGCTTCTTCGATCATATGTTGGAGGCGTTCTCCAAGCATTCAATGATCGATCTCAAGGTCCGCGCCGAAGGCGATCTCCATGTGGACATGCACCACACGGTGGAGGACGTCGGCATCGTCATGGGCCAGGCCTGCGCTCAAGCTCTCGGCGACATGGGCGGCATCCGCCGTTTCGGCGCGGCCTATATCCCCATGGACGAGGCCTTGTCCCGGGCCAGCGTCGATATCTCCAAGCGGCCGTATCTGGTCTGGCGGGTCGATTTCAGCCGGCCGAAGATCGGCGAGATGGACACCGAATTGTTCAAGGAATGGTTCCACGCCTTCGCCACCAATGCTGGCGTTTGCCTGCACGTTGAGTCGCTCTATGGCGAGAACAATCACCATATCGTCGAGTCCTGCTATAAGGCGACGGCCCGGGCCTTGCGTCAGGCGCTGGAGATTGATCCGCGCGCTGATGGAGAAGCGCCGTCCACCAAGGGCGTTCTCGGCGGTTAAATTACAACCTCTTCATAAAGCAGACATCTCACCGCAAAGGCGCTTGACGGTGTTCGGCTAGTCGCGTCAGACTTTGGGTTAACAAAGTATGAATGCGTACCTACCTACCGGCGCGGCGTTCGTCCGCGCTGAACCCCTCCCACATGCTGTCTTCGGTAAAATCCGGCGCGGCGGCGACCCCGACAAGGCCCGCGACCCTCTGTGGCATCGCGCGCGCGACCAGAAGCGCGATCCATCCCCCCAT
>CAYWWL010000233.1:0-3853 GCA_964461925.1 uncultured Caulobacterales bacterium
GTGCTGATGCGCAACCGGCCGACCGGGCGTTCATGCGTCGCCGCCAGGGCGGTTTCGGCTTCCTGCAAATCGTCGAGGATCCGGCGCGCGCGTTCGTAGAACGCCAACCCGTCGCTGGTGGCCGCCACATGGCGCGTAGATCGATTAAATAATTGCACGCCGAGTTCGGTTTCGAGGCCGATCACCAATTTATTGGTTTGCGATCGCGACAGGCCGATCGCTCTCGCGGCAGCGGCGAAACTTCCTTCCTCGACGACGCTGACGAAAGCGTTCAATCCGGCGAATTTGTCCAAAGCGCACCTGCCTTTCCGTCGGCGCGGTCACGCCGCCTCATCGCCTCCCAGGGGCGGCGACCAGCACCCTTCAATTGTCGCATATTAAGCGACAAAGTGTCAAAAAATATGCCTATAGTATCGCAAAAGGCCTATCCTATCTTCAGCGTCAACGATGTCATTCCAAAATTGGGAGAAGGCAGATGATGACGATTAGACGATCAGAAGACCGCGGCGCCGCCGACCATGGCTGGCTTAAGTCGAAGCACACGTTTTCGTTCGCCAGTTTTTATGACCCTGGCTTTATGGGGTTCGGCCCATTGCGCGTGATCAATGAAGACCGGGTCCAGGGCGGCGCAGGATTTCCAACCCACGGCCACCAGGACATGGAGATTATTTCCTATGTTCTCGACGGCGCATTGGAGCACAAAGACTCGATCGGCGGCGGATCCGTGATTCGCCCTGGCGAGATCCAGCGCATGACGGCAGGAACCGGCGTGCGCCATTCGGAGTTCAACCATTCGAATGCGTCCGAAGTGCATTTTCTGCAGATTTGGATCGAGCCGGCGGAGCGCGGTCTGGCGCCGAGCTATGAACAGCAAGCGTTCTCGGTCGACGATCGGCGCGGCAAGTTCCGATTGATCGGGTCGCCCCAAGGCGGCGACGGGATCGTGACGATCCATCAAGACGTCAGACTCTATTCGGGCCTGATCAATGGACCTGAACGCGCTTCTATGTCGGTCGCTGAAGGTCGGATCGCTTGGGCGCACGTCGCTCAAGGCTCTGTGTCGGTCAATGGCGAACGTCTCAACGCCGGCGACGCCGTAGCGATCGAGAATGAGAGCGTCGTCGACTTCAGCGACGGCGACGGCGCCGAAGTGCTGTTCTTCGACATGGCGCAGGCGAGCGCCGCGTAAGCGCTGTTCGCTTCATCCTCATTAGGCGGCGGTTCGGACATGTCCGAATCGCCGCTTTTGTCGACGGCGCGCGAGATTCCGCTTGACGCTCGGGCGCGTATCTTGAGAGCGTGCCAATGCAATGCGCAAAAGGGGAGATGAGGATGCTCAATCGAGGACTGGTTCTGGCGCTCGGCGCGGGATTGCTGGCGGCCTGCGCGGGATCGGCGGACGACAACATGACCGAGCGGAACAAGGAATTGGCGCGCAGTTTTTATGAAGATCTGTGGTTTACGGACAATACCGACAAATATGTCGATTATGTCGCGGACACCTATGTCATCCATGACATTGGCGAGGCGAAGGGGCTCGCCGAACCCGCCATAAAGCAGAAAGAGATCGCCGACGCATTCCATTCATTCGGCGATCTGAGCGGCGTCATCGATTATCAGATCGCGGAAGGGGATAGAGTCGCCACTCGGTGGTTCGTTAGCCTAACGCCGTCCGAGCAGGCATTGGCTATGGGCATGACGCCGGTGGATAAAGTCGCCATCATCAATGTGTTCCGTTTCAATGAGGAGGGAAAGATCGTCGAGATCTGGAACCATCGCCATGACGTTGAATTGCCGCGTCCGCCGGCCGGCGCTCGCGGCGTCTCCGAATAACAAAGCGTGTTATAGGTCCTACGACATTGCCCGGGGCGATCTGATGGCGTATGGGCGAGCGGGGGCTATTGAAGGCGGGCATTGGCCGAGGACGCTATGGAAAAAGAACGGGTCGTTATTATCGGCGGCGGGCAAGCCGGATCCCAGGCGGCTATTTCATTACGCCAAGGCAAATTCGACGGCGCCATTGATCTTTTCTGCGCCGAAGACGTTTTGCCTTATCAAAGACCGCCTTTGTCAAAAGCCTACCTAAAAGGCGAGATGGAAGCGGCGCGACTATTTTTCAGACCAATGGATTTTTATGAAGGCCAGAATATTCGCGTCCATGTGGGCGCGGCGATCGCCTCACTCGATCCGATTGGACAGGCCGTCGTCACGGTCGACGGCGAGCGCCACGGCTATGACAAGCTGCTGCTCGCCACGGGCGCGCCGCCGCGCCGTTTGACCTGTCCCGGCGCGGATCTCGACGAAATCTATTATCTTCGGTCGCTCCCCGACGCCGACGCGCTCAGCGCAACACTATCCGCAAACGGACGGATTGCGATAATTGGCGCCGGCTATATCGGGCTTGAGGTTGCGGCGGTATTGCGCGGCGCGGGTCGCGACGTGACCGTCTTGGAGGCGGCCGACCGCCCGCTTGCCCGGGTGGCGAGCGAACCGGTGTCGGCGTTCTATGAACGCCGCCATCGCGAAGCCGGCGTCGATCTGCGGCTCGGGGCGATGGTTGAAGGATTTCTCGGCGATGACGTCGTGCGCGGCGTTCGCCTGGCCGATGGCGAGGAAATCGAGTGTTGCGCCGCGCTCGTGGGGATCGGCGCCGCGCCCGCCGTATCGCTCGCCGCAGGCGCAGGTCTTGAAACCGACAATGGGATCGTCGTCGACGACCATGCGCGCACCAGCGATCCGAATATCTGGTCGGCTGGCGACTGCGCGAACTTTCCCTCGCCGCGCTATGGTCGGCGGATCCGGTTGGAGTCGGTGCCCAACGCTATTGAGCAGGCCAAGGCGGTCGCTGCGAACATGTTGGGCGGCGACGTCACCTATGACGCGTTGCCTTGGTTCTGGTCTGATCAATATGACGTCAAGTTGCAGACCGCGGGCCTATTCGAAGGGTACGACGGGCGCGTGGTGCGCGGCGATCCGGACGAAAACTCTTTCTCCGTCTGGTACCTGAAAGACGGCGCAGTGCTAGCCGTCGATGCGATTAACGATCCTGGCGCGTTCATGATGGGCAAAAAGTTCATCATGAGCGGAAAAAAACCGTCTGCAGATCAATTGGCCGATACGAGCCTAGATCTGAAGACGCTGCTTTAGGCCAAAGGCGTTTTTGCTTAGTCGCTATCGGCCAAGCGCGACTTCAATTGCTCCACCAAAATGCGTCGATAATAATCGCCGCCGCGTTTTTCCGCCGCGTCGAGAAATCCTTGCATTTCGGCGCGATCGACAATCGGCGTGTCGGGTAAGGGGCAATTTGGTGCGCGCATTCGAGACTGGAATGTGAACCCATTATTGGCTCCCCGCGTTCCCGCCAGAGATAGAAGCGTGACGGTCCAAATTTGAATTTCAGGAACAATAGTTTAATGGCGCACCGGGGAAGATTCGAACTCCCGACCCCTAGATTCGTAGTCTAGTGCTCTATCCAGCTGAGCTACCGGTGCTGACCTCGCTGCGCGAGGGAGAGCGGGTTAGAGCGCAAATTCGCGAAGATTGCAAGCGGCGGAAGTGAATTCCTTCAGCCTTCGCCGCCGGCCTCGTAAACCCCGCGGGCGACGGCCCGGGCGACGCAGTCCGCGGCGATCGAGCCAATCCGCGTGATGGTCACAGGATCGGCGCAGGGGCGTGGCCCAAGACCGAGAACGAAGATGGCGTCGCCATCGGTGGGGCCATGCACCGGTCGGATCGACCGGGCGATTCCGTCTTGCGCCATCACCGCGATGCGGCGCGCATCGGCTTGGGTCAGCGCCGCGTCGACGGCGACCACGCCAATGGTCGTATTGTGGCGCGGCGCAGCGGCGGGTCC
>CAYWWL010000234.1:0-3825 GCA_964461925.1 uncultured Caulobacterales bacterium
GTGGTCTGGGCCAACGGCTACAACCTCTTTGACCCGGCCTCGCCCTTCGGCGGCGGCGCGCGCGGCCGACGCCGCAGCGGTGCGTTCTTCGTCCGTATCGCCAATAATCTTCGGCAAATCGTCGAGCAAAGTCGCCACAGGAATCGATTTGAAATGGCTCGACGCGCCATTGGCGTGGTGCACGAGATCTTCGTCCGTCAATAGCGTGGCGAGCACGTGGCCGGAGCGAATTTCCGCCGCTTCGTATTTCAGCGAGCCCAACAGCCAGGCTTCTCTGGCGAGCTTGACCAAGGTCGGCGACAGCGCCGGCGGACGGCCATTGCCAGTCTTCATCTTGTCGAGCGCGTGATTGAGGTCTTGCTCCAGTCGCGCCACGTCCACCTTGTAGTGACGCAGGATCGCGGCGACGTCGCCGGTGTCAGACTCCATCAGCTTTAACAGCCAGTGTTCAATTTCGACATTGTAGTGCGTGCGCGAAAGAGTAAGTCCCGCCGCCGCTTCCAAAGATTCCCGCGTCTGCGGGTTGCACCGCGATATTAGCGATCGCAAGTCAATGGCTGTCATTCATCCGCCCTATTCATTTATTTGTCGGTCGCGCTGACCGTCTCTCCCAAAGATCGCGACGCCATGTTCGATGGCTGGCGCAATCCGCAATCACGCAGATCCACAAAGTTCTGTAATTAGAGCATCCCCCAAGCCAAGATCATATGTAACAAGTATGGATTGCTACGCGGTACGCAAGACTATAAACAAAAAATCGACCAAGAACGCATCGATTTTCGTACGCGTCCCGGATCAGTCCGGCGACGCTTAAACTAGTAGGACGACCAATGATCTGGGGCCGCGGCTACATTACTGATTTGCACTATTTATCGTCCTTTTTCAACGCTAATGCGCCCAATCATCTACGAATAGTTCAACTCCTGAACGGTCAGCGCCCGCCAGACCGCGATGCGAAATACCGCTGCCTTGAAATCGGCGCCGGGTCCGGCGTCGGGCTCGCCGTCATCGCCGCGTCGGACCCAAATGGCGAGTTCGTGGCGGTCGACTATATGCCCGGCCATATCGCTGCAGGCGCACAATTCGGCCGCGCAGCAAAAATGACCAATATCGACTTCGTCGAAGCGGACATCGTCGAGCTCGTCAATTCGAACGATCATGATCTCGGCGAGTTCGACTACATAATTTGCCATGGCGTCTATAGCTGGGTCGGCCCTCAGGTGCGCGAGGCGATCCTTGCCCTGCTGAGGAAATCGCTGCGCCCAGGCGGCCTGCTCTTCTTCGGCTATAACAGCCTGCCAGGCTGGACCATGACCGGGCCGGCGCAAAAACTGATCAGCGAATTCGGCAAGAGCGCCGCAGGCGCAGTGCAAGATCGCGTCGTCGGCGCCTTCGATTTCGTCAATCAAATGGCGCGCCTTGAAGCGAAATTCCTCGATCCGGATCAAATCCCGGTGCTCGGCCGCAAAGCCAGCGACGGCGTCGCCAATCTTGGCGGCAATGAAATTCGTTACCTCGCCCACGAATACTTCTCCGAACAATGGTCGCCTGAATATTTCATCGACGTCGCCCGGGAGCTGGCGGCGGAGAAGATGGACTTCGTCGGCAGCGCCACCATGACCGATCTGTTCAGCCCGATGGTGGCGACCGAGCCCCAGCGTCAATTGCTCGCGAACGTTCCGGACAAACTCATGGTCGAGCAACTGAAGGATTATTTCTCGCCGCAAATGTACCGGCGCGACGTCTATGTCCGCGGCTATGCGCCGATCACCGATCGCGAGCGCGCCAAGCGCTTGAAGGACGAACGGATGATGCTGATCGGCCATCCCGAGAAGTTTGAATACAAGATCAATTGCCGTCTTGGCGAAGCGGAGCTGCCCCGGGCGCCCTACGAAGCCGCTCTGGAGAAACTCGCAGAAGGTCCGTGTACGATTGGCGATATCGTCAGTCACATCGAAAAGAACGGCTCTTCTTTGTCGGCCGAGGAGACTATGGCGATCCTCACTGTCAGCAGCATGGCCACCTCGGCGCCTGACGACACCGGCGGACCGACCGAGGCCGTGCGCGACTTCAACCGCGCCATGACCGAGTTCGCTCTCGAAGACTTGAGCGCGCACCAGCTCGCGGTCGCGGCCCCGCAACTCCGCAACGGCCTATTCCTGTCGCGCAATGACTTCACCATCTTCAAAACGATCGATGAACTCGGCTATGACGCTCCCGTGGAGGCTTTGGCCAATCGCGCCAGCGAATTATTCGATGAATTCGGCGAAACCCTGCAGGAAAACGGCGAGGACGTGACCGATCCGACCCGGCGCACGGAAATCATGGAAAGCTTCATGCGTGAAATCCTGCCGAAGAAATTGTCGATCTGGCGCAGCGTCGGCGCGATCTAAAAATCGACGCCGGCTCGCACGGGCGAGCGCGCATAGCGCAGCCGCCGCCGTGATTCTGAGGCGGGCAACCAGGCATTGAGGCCGAGGCGCACCTCGTCGCCGCCGAGTTCGATCGGCGGAATGTCTTTTTCCTGGATACTGAGCTCAAAATCGAATTCGAGCCCCGGACCGGCGGCGAAGCGCGCCAGTTCGACAATCCGCGCGCGCATCGTTCCGCCCGGCAGGAATTCTTGCAACCGACGTCGCGGCAGCGGTCCAAGTTCGATGCGAAACTTTCGTTGCACGTCCCA
Organism: uncultured Caulobacterales bacterium; assembly: GCA_964461925.1. Lineage (GTDB taxonomy): Bacteria > Pseudomonadota > Alphaproteobacteria > Caulobacterales > Parvularculaceae > MED-G105. Next base: position 2,684 of record CAYWWL010000234.1, read on the forward strand.
ATATTGCGCGCCGATGACCGCGTCGACGCCGAGCTGGTTCCACGCCCCGGACCGATCGTCGCCCGGGCGCGATCGATCCGGCTCCGGGATCGTGATCCAATCGCCAACGAACGAGCGCACCCGCACAGGTTCGCCGATCGTGTCTTTGATCATCCACGCCAATGTTTTGGCGTCGGCCCGCCGCGCCAGGCTGCCGGTATGGGCGAACAAGGACACGTCGCGCACTTTCAAGCGTCCGCGATGGGCCTCCCCGAACATGCCGAGCAGCGCCGCCACCAATTGCGAAATCGGATCCTTGCCGGCGGCCCCGTCGATTTCGGCGTTCACGTCGAGCCGATATTTCTTCCATGCGCGATAGAAAAACGACAAGGCGCGGTGGTGGAAGAGATTGAGGAAACCGGAAAGCGCGGCGTCGCCCTTGCGGAACCGCTGCAACGTATATTCGGTATAGTGCAATGGCAGCACGCCCGACGGGCCGGTCAGCCCCATGAAGTCCACGGTCAACTCGGCTTGATGCGTGTGCTGATCATAGCTCGCGCCGCTGACCTCGTTCTCCGGGAAATGCGCGCCATGCCCGACCTTAATGCGCACCGCCTCGTCATCGGCGCTGGCGCCGCCGCCGACGCACGCGTCCCGGAGCGAGCCTGCTTGCGCGTGCTCGAGCAATCGAACCGACTGAAAAAACGACACCCGGCGGCCATTGTCAGTCAGCCATGCGGCTATACGAGGGTTAGATCCCCCGACCGCGCCGGAAATGTCGTCAGCGTCGTCTTGTCGCCCCATAACTCCACCGTCAAACGTGAGAAACTGTTGATCGCGCAATACCGCGCGAAGAATTGATCGAGTACGCAGGCCAACAAATAGGCGCCGCTGCCGGAAAATCGGTCGTCTTCAAGCGACAGTCGAATATCGACGCCGCTACAAAAAGCCACCCGTCCGCCGCCCGGTCGACGCGCCGTGGCGGGGCTCGATGAAATCGAATGGATCTTATTGACGATCGTCCGCCCTTCGCTCGAGCGCGTATGATCGTGCACCAATAAAAGCTCCTTTAGCGCCGCCGCGCCCTCCTCGCCGCCGGCGATCGACAGATGATTAAGCGCCAGTTGCGACAAGAGATTGAGATAAGCGCCGCGGCCGCGCCG
>CAYWWL010000235.1:0-3819 GCA_964461925.1 uncultured Caulobacterales bacterium
ATGGTCGCCGCGCCGTCGTGCACTTCACCGATCTTATGGCTCTTGCCGGTGTAGTACAGGACCCGCTCAGTGGTCGTCGTCTTGCCCGCATCGATGTGGGCCATGATTCCGAAATTGCGATAGTCTTCGATTTTATGCGTACGAGACATGTCGACTTAATCCTTAAACTCGCATCCAGCGCGACAAACGAAATGGGTTACCAACGGTAGTGGGAGAATGCGCGGTTGGCCTCGGCCATCCGGTGCGTGTCTTCCCGTTTCTTCACAGCGGCGCCGCGGTTCTGCGCAGCGTCCATCAATTCCGACGACAGGCGCTCGACCATGGTGGTCTCGTTGCGCGCCCGAGCGGCGGAGATGATCCAGCGCATGGCCAGGGCCATTTTACGGTCAGCGCGGACTTCAACCGGCACCTGATAGGTGGCGCCGCCGACCCGGCGCGAGCGCACTTCGATGGCCGGGGTGACGTTTTCCAACGCTTCTTTGAACAGTTCGATCGGCGGGCGACGCAGCTTCTCTTCGATCCGATCGAAGGCGCCGTAGACGATCTTTTCAGACGCGGCTTTTTTGCCGTCGATCATGACGTAGTTCATGAACTTCGACACGACGAGATCGCCGAACTTCGGGTCCGGGTGGATCTGACGTTTCTCTGCGCGGTGACGACGTGACATCGAACGCTCCGCTCCCTACTTCGGTCTCTTGGCGCCGTATTTCGACCGCCGCTGACGACGGTCTTTAACGCCTTGGGTGTCGAGCACGCCGCGAACGATGTGGTAGCGCACGCCCGGCAGGTCTTTCACCCGGCCGCCGCGAATAAGCACCACCGAGTGCTCCTGCAAATTGTGACCCTCGCCTGGGATGTAGCCGATGACTTCGTAGCCATTGGTCAGGCGGATCTTGGCGACCTTACGCAGCGCCGAGTTCGGCTTTTTCGGGGTCGTGGTGTAAACGCGCGTGCAGACGCCCCGCTTCTGCGGGTTCGCTTCCATCGCCGGGACCTTATTGATCTTCCGGCGCGGTTTGCGCGGCTTGCGGATTAGCTGCTGGATCGTCGGCATTCGATCTCCAAAATTCATTCAACGCTGTCGTTCGCCGGCGGCGCATCGCCGTCGAAAACAAAAACACTCGCGCCCCGTCAGGGCCGCCAGCCTTCAAGATTTTTTTCTCGATTTTACAGGTCGCGTTTCAGCAAGGCTCTGACAGCCGACCTACTCGGTGGCGGAGTACTAATCGGGCGAATGGGCCGGGTCAATAGGCGGAGGCGCGGTTTTTAACATATTTTTGTTGTTTCGGCGCCAAGGCCGCAACCGCCGAAAGATTGACCCCTCGATTCCCGGCAATCCCTCGCTTCAGCGCGCTATTTGCGCCTTGCTTACGCGCTTTCCGCGGACAAAAAAACCGCCGGCGAGAGCCCCGCCGGCGGTCGTCGATGGAATCGTTGGAAATCGCCGTTATTCAGCCGCGGCGGTCTCCTCTACATTGTCCGAATCGTCGAGCTCCGGCGCGTCAGGCTGCGGCCCGTCTGGGTCCACCGCTGGCGCCGCCGCCTCGCCGCCGAACACGGCGTCGGCTTCCGGCGACGGCAGGGCTTCCGCAGCGCGCTTTTCGCGTTCGGCGATAAGCACTTCATCGCGTTTTTCCGCCTCGATCTGGTGCCGGGTCATCATGCCGCCGGTGCCAGCCGGGATCAGACGGCCGACGATGACGTTCTCTTTCAGGCCTTCGAGGTTGTCGACCTTGCCATTGACCGCCGCTTCGGTGAGCACCCGCGTGGTCTCCTGGAACGACGCGGCCGAGATAAACGACCGGGTCTGCAGCGAGGCCTTGGTGATGCCGAGCAGCACCGGCGAGCCAGCCGCCGGGCGTTTGCCCTCGTCGATCAGCTTCTCGTTGACTTCCTCGAACTCGATCTTGTCGATCTGCTCGTCCTTGAGGAACAGAGAATCGCCTGGATCGCTGATTTCGACTTTCTGCAGCATCTGGCGAACGATCACCTCGATGTGCTTGTCGTTAATCGGAACGCCCTGCAGGCGATAAACGTCTTGGATTTCTTCGATCAGGAAGTTGGCCAAGGCTTCGATGCCCATAATCTGCAGGATATCGTGCGGCGCCGGATTGCCGTCCATCAGGTATTCGCCCTTGGCGATGAAATCGCCGTCTTGGACGGTGATGTGGCGGCCCTTCGGCACCAGGTAATCCACCGGATCCGCGCCCTCTTCCGTCGGCAGGATGCGAATGCGACGCTTATTCTTATAGTCGCGTCCGAATTCCACATGGCCATCGGCTTCGGCGATGATCGCGTGATCCTTCGGCCGTCGGGCTTCGAACAGCTCCGCCACCCGCGGCAGACCGCCGGTGATGTCGCGGGTCTTCGCGCCTTCGGTCGGGATCCTTGCGACGGTGTCGCCGATCCGAACCATGTCGCCGTCCTCGACCGAGAGAATAGCGCCCACAGGCAAGGTGTACCGGGCGTCGCCGCCCTTCGCCAATTGCAGCGGTTCGCCTTCGTCATTGACGAGCACGATGGCCGGCTTGAGGCCCGACGCGCGTGGGTTCGCGCGCCAGTCCATCACTTCGCGGCTGGCGATGCCCGTGGCTTCGTCGGTGACGACCTGCATCGACAGACCTTCGGACAGATCCTCGAGCTTCACCTTGCCGGCGATCTCGGTGAGGATCGGAACCGTGTACGGGTCCCAGTCGGCGAGGCGCTGGCCGCGCTCGACTTTCACGCCTTCTTTCACATGCAGCTTCGCGCCGTAGGTGATTTTGAACGAGGCCTGTTCGACGTCGTCGCCGTCGACGATCTTGAGCAGCATATTGCGGCCCATGACCATGACGTCGCCGTCGGAGTTGGTGACGACGCTTTCGTTCTCGAATTTAACGACGCCGTCATGGCTGCCTTCGAGGAACGAGGTGTCGCCGACCTGAGCCGTACCGCCGATGTGGAAGGTCCGCATGGTCAGCTGGGTGCCAGGTTCGCCGATCGATTGCGCCGCGATCACGCCGACCGCTTCGCCGACGTTCACATGGCTGCCGCGGGCCAGGTCGCGGCCATAGCATGACGCGCAAATGCCCGCTTTCGATTCGCAGGTAAGCGGCGAGCGCACGCGGATCTTTTGCAGACCCACGGCTTCGATGTGCTCGCCTTTGGCCTCGTCGATCTGTTCGCCTTTGGCGACGATCACCGTGCCGTCGCTCGGGTCGACGATGTCTTCAAGCGCGGTCCGACCGAGCACCCGCTGGGACAGCGGCACCACCGTGTCGCCGCCCTGGATGACGGCGCCGAGGGTGATGCCCTTTTCGGTGCCGCAATCGATTTCGCGAATGATGCAGTCTTGGGCGACGTCCACCAGACGACGCGTCAAGTACCCGGAGTTCGCGGTCTTCAACGCCGTGTCCGCGAGCCCCTTCCGGGCGGCGTGGGTGGAGTTGAAGTACTCAAGAACCGTCAGGCCTTCTTTAAAGTTCGAGATGATCGGCGTTTCGATAATGTCGCCATTCGGCTTCGCCATCAGGCCGCGCATCCCGCCCAACTGCTTCATCTGCGTGACAGAGCCACGGGCACCGGAGTGGGCCATCATGTAGACCGAGTTCGGCTCCTTAGTGGCACCGTTTTCGTCCACCTGATCCGCCGAAATGGTCGACATCATCGCCTCGGTGACCTTGTCGTTACACTTCGACCAGGCATCGACAACCTTGTTGTACTTTTCGCCCTGGGTGATCAGGCCGTCCATGTACTGCTGTTCGAAATCCTTCACCTGATCGCGAGTTTCTTCCACGATCGGCCACTTGGTATCCGGGATCACCATGTCGTCTTTGCCGA
>CAYWWL010000236.1:0-3806 GCA_964461925.1 uncultured Caulobacterales bacterium
AGGGGGTTCGTCGCTGGGTCCCTTTTGAAGCCGGCGGCAGGGAATGAAACACGCCTGGATGGGGCAGGTACATGGTGGGGAGATCGCAGGACGGCGCCACGGCGACAGGTATCGCCGCGCGGCTTATTGCCGGGGTCAAAGGATTGACCGAGGCGGCCCCTTGGCGCGCGCGCTCCGCAAATGACAAAGCGCCCGCGGCGCTCAGAACCGACCCGCCCGAGGCCGCCAATGGCGACGCCGCCACGCCGCGCGAGCCCGCCCCGCACGAGCCCGCTAAAGACGCGCGATCCGCCGCCGATCCCATCCTATTGCCGCTGACCGTCGCTCAGCGCGGCATTTGGATCGGCGCGAAAGTGAGCGAAGCGACGGCGGTCTTCAACATCGCCGAAGCGATTGAAATTCGCGGCGCCGTCGACGAGGCGCGATTCGTCGCCGCCCTGTGGCGGGTGACCGAAGAAGCCGACACCACCCGGGCCAACGTGATTGAAGACGGCGAGGGGCCCAAACAAATCATTCATCCGCGCTATCGCGGCGACGTGCCGGTTTTCGATTATTCCGATCGCGCCGATCCGCGCGGCGACGCGTTCGCTTATATGAACGCGGAATTGACCAGGCGTCCCGCGATGGATCGCGATCCTTTGTGGTTCAGTGCACTGATCAAACTTTCGAGCGATCGCTATATCTGGTATCACCGCGCCCATCATATCATTCTCGACGGTTTTTCCGGCGGCCTAATCGCTCGCCGCGTGGCGGAGATCTATACCGCTGAGACCAATGGCGAGACGCCGCCGCCATCTCCCTTCGACAGCGTCTCCAATCTCGTCGACCTTGAACGCGACTATCGCGACTCCGCCCAATTCGAGAAAGATCGCGCCTTCTGGAGAGAACGCTCCCAAGATTTTCCCGAGCCCGCTTCCTTCGCTCAGGGCCGCTGGCCGACCGATAGCGGCCTTTTGCGCAAAACCGTCACCTTGGGCGAAACGCAATCCACGCGGTTGAAAACTCTGGCCGGCGAATTGAAGTGTTCCGGTCCGCAATTGCTTATCGCCCTGGTGGTCGCGTTCATTCATCGGACCACAGGCGCCGACGATCTGGTTCTCGGCTTGCCGGTGGCCGCGCGCACCAAGAAGATGCGCAAGATCCCTGGCATGGTGGCGAACGCGTCGATCATGCGCTATGGCATGGCGGCGACGCCGGACCTCGCGTCGTTGACTAGAGCGGTCGCGAAAGAGACGCGAAACGCCATCCGTCACCAGCAATATCGGTATGAGGATCTCCGCCGCGACCTCGGGCTTACGGGGCGGCACCGCCATGTGGCGCGCCTCGCCATCAATATCGAGCCGTTCGATTATGACCTGCGTTTCGGCGGGCACGGAACGATGATCCACAATCTTTCGAATTCATCGCCCGGGGATTTGATCTTTTTCATCTACGACCGCGACGACGGCAATGGCCTGCGCATCGATCTCGACGCTAATCCAAGCCTCTATTCGGATCTCGAGATGGAGCGTCACGCTGAACGTCTGCGCACGGTGATCGATCTCTTAGCGGACGATCCTTCAGCGCCGCTGAGCGAGATCGATCTGGTGATGGACGACGAGCGGCGGTTGATGCTCGAGGATTGGCAAGGTCCGCAGCGCGAGTTGGCGTGCGACACTGTGCTTGCGCCATTCGCCGAGCGCGTCGCCGCGGCGCCTGATCATGTCGCAGTCGTGGCGGGCGCGACGACTCTCAGCTATGGCGCGCTTGACCGACAGGCGAACGCCGTCGCCCAAAGCCTCGCCGTCGCCGGCGTGCGGTCAGGCGATCGCGTCGGCGTCGTGTTGCCGCGCAACGAACGCACAGCCGTTGGTTTTCTAGGCGTGCTCAAGGCCGGCGCGACGATCTTGCCGCTCGATCCCAAGGCTCCAATTGATCGTTTACAGATGATTTTGGACGACGCCGCCCCAGCGGCGATATTGAGCGATCCGGATCTCTCCGCCGCGTTGCCCGAGCTGTCGACGCCGATCGTCCCGATGCTAGGGGCGGACGCGACGAGCGCGTCGGCGCCGGACGTCGCCATCGATCCCGACGCGGCGGCCTATGTCATCTACACGTCCGGTTCGACGGGGCGGCCCAATGGCGTCGCCGTGTCTCATCGCAATGTCGCTAATTTGGCGAGCGCGACCGCGGACGTCTTCGGTCTGACGAGCGAGTCTCGATTCCTCGCCGTCGCGCCGTACACCTTCGATCCGTTCATGATGGAATTGTTCGCCAGCCTCGCGGTCGGCGCGCGCGTCATCATCCCGCCGATGGACGAAATTCGCGATCCGTCGGCGATTTCGCGATTGATCCGGAGCGAGGGCGTAACCACGTTAGCGGGGTCGACGGCGCTATGGACGGCGATCATCGAGCGCCGGGAGGCGTTTTTGACCGGGCTCACCGCCGGTGTCGGGGGCGACAAATTGAGCCAACGCCTGGCGCGTTCCCTGGCTGATCTTGGCGCCGACGTAATCAATCTTTACGGCCCCACGGAGGCGACCGTTCAGGCCACGGCTCATCGAATCGCGGCGCCGGTGGCGGAAGCCCCGCCGATTGGTCGACCGCTCTTAAATCAACGCGCCTATGTTCTGGACGGCGCGCAGAACTTGCTGCCAATTGGCGTCGCTGGCGAGCTTTGCATCGGTGGGGCGGGCGTCGCGCTCGGCTATCTTGACCGACCGGAATTGACTGACAAGAGATTCGTCGCCGATCCTTTCGGCCGCCCGGGCGATCGCCTTTTCCGCACAGGCGATTTGGCCCGCTGGCGCCATGACGGGGTCCTTGAGTTTATTGGGCGCACTGACGATCAGGTGAAAATTCGAGGCTTCCGGGTCGAGCTCGGCGACGTTGAATCGGCGCTTGAGCGGGTCGAAGGTGTCGACGAGGCCTTGGCGTTGGTGTGGGAGGACGAGATCCGCCAGGCCGGGAAAAAGCTCGTGGCCTATGTCACGCAAGCGGAGGACGCCAAGCTCGACGAACCGCAGGTGCGCGAAGCCGTGTCCTCGATCTTGCCGGAATATATGGCGCCGTCACGGATCATCGTGCTCGATGAATTCCCCATGACCCGCAATGGCAAGATCGATCGCAGCGCATTGCCGCCGCCGGTCGCTCAATCGGTCAGCGCCTATGTCGCGCCAAGCACGGAGACCGAACGTAAGCTCGTGAAAATTATCGCCGACACGCTTGAAATCGACAGGGTCGGCGTCGAGGACAGCCTGTTCGAACTTGGCTGCGATTCCCTTACCGCTGTGCAGTTGCTGGTGGAGATCGAAACGGCGTTCTCGACCCAATTGTCGCTGTTCGCTCTTTTGGAGAAACCGACGATCAGCAATTTGGCGCAGCAGATTGAGAATAGCGAGGACGTGGATCCGTTCGCGCCAGTGTTCTCCTTCCGCTCGCAGGCGACTGGGCTTCCATTGTTCTGTGTCCACCCATTGATCGGGGTCAGCTGGGTGTACGCTAATCTCTTACGCTTTATCGGCACTGAAACGCCGCTTTATGGCTTGCAAGGAGACGGGCTCGACGGCGAAACCGCGCCCCCGGCGTCGGTGGAGGAGATGGCGGCGCGCTATGTTGCGCGGATCAAGGAGATTCAGCCCGACGGACCGTATCATTTGCTCGGGTGGTCGTTCGGCGGCTTGGTTACGCACGAGATGGCGGCGCAGCTCGAAGCGGCGGGCGACGAAATCGCCTCTCTGACCTTGCTCGACGCCTTCCCGTTCAAGAACGGTTTGGCGGCCAAGACCGGCGTCAACAATTTGTGGATCAAATCGGCTCAGGCCTAT
>CAYWWL010000237.1:0-3792 GCA_964461925.1 uncultured Caulobacterales bacterium
TTCGGCTTGGCCGGACCCTTGCGGGTGCGGGCGGTGGTGTGCGTGCGCTGGCCGCGAACCGGAAGACCGCGACGATGGCGCAGGCCCCGGTAGCAGCCCTGATCCATCAGGCGCTTGATGTTGACGGCCACTTCCCGGCGGAGGTCCCCTTCCACCATGTAGTCGCTGTCGATCGCTTCGCGGATCTGCAAGACTTCCGCATCGGAGAGTTCGTTCACCCGACGCTCCGGCGCGATGCCGACTTTTTCGCAGATCTCGGCGGATTTCGCCGGACCGATGCCGTGAATGTAACGCAGCGCGATGGTCACGCGCTTGTTCGTTGGGATGTTGACGCCTGCAATACGGGCCACGAGCTCTTCCTTTTCCTTCGTTCTCCGCCCTGATTTCCCGGCCGGGCAGGCCGTAATCCATGCAACGAAGCCCGCATGCGGCGCGACGAAACCCTCGTGCCGAGCGAGCTCATCTCCTGTTGGCGGAGAGCGCGTAGATATAGCCGGGCGCGCCCCGCCGTCAACCGTTTTTCAAGGCGAAATCAGCCCTGAATCCGGTCCAAAATCCCGTCGATTCCGGCCGTCACAGCCTCGATCGACCCCATACCGTCTACCCCCTTCAATTTCCCCTGTTTTTCGTAATAAGGGATCAGCGGCGCCGTCTGGTCCCGGTAGACCTGAAGGCGGTGCTGGAAGGTGTCTTCATTGTCGTCCTTACGGGGCTCCTCCCCGCGGGCCTTGGTCTCGGCGATTCGGGTCCGCAAACGGTCCAGAAGCGCCGCCTCGTCCACCTGGAGTTCAATCACGGCGTCCAGCGCCCGGCCCTTTTTCTCGAGCATGGCGTCCAGCATCTCCGCCTGGGCGATGGTCCGGGGGAAGCCGTCCAGAAGAAAGCCCGGGGCGCAGTCGTCCGCCTCGATCCGCTCCTCCACAATGGCGGCGACGATATCGTCGGAAACGAGATTGCCCGCATCCATGATCGCCTTGGCCTTAAGGCCTACCGGCGTCTCGGCGGCTACAGCCGCGCGGAGCATGTCTCCGGTGGAGAGCTGAGGGATGCCGTATTTCTCTACGATGTGAGCCGCCTGGGTGCCTTTGCCGGCGCCGGGAGGGCCCAAGAAAATCAGGATCATCGACGGCCCCCGCGGAGCTTCGACTTCTTGATGAGGCTCTCATATTGCTGGGCGACCAGATGGCCTTGAATCTGCGAAACCGTGTCGAGCGTCACCGAGACCACAATCAGCAGTGACGTCCCGCCGATATAAACCGGGATCGATTGACTGTAACTCGCCTTCAAGATTTCCGGCAGAATACAGACGAAAGTCAAATACATGGCGCCGATCACCGTCAGTCGGGTCAGCACGAAATCGAGATACTCCGCCGTGCGCGCGCCGGGGCGATAGCCTTGTATGAAACCGCCGTACTTTTTGAGGTTGTCCGCCACGTCTTCCACGTTGAAGACGACAGACGTATAGACAAACGTAAAGCCGATGATCAGCGCCGCATAAAGCGCAATGTAAAGCGGGCGTTGCGGTGCAAATAGGAAGCCGATGGTTTGCAGCCAATCCGGCGAGCCTTCGCCAATGGCGCCGATGGCCGTCGCCGGCAAAAGCAGCAGTGAGGATGCAAAGATCGGCGGGATAACGCCGGAGACGTTGAGCTTCAGCGGCAAGTGAGACTTCTCGCCTTGGGTCATGCGCTGTCCCACTTGTCGACGCGGATACTGAACGAGAATGCGTCGCTGAGAACGTTCGATGAAGACCACGAATGCGATCAGCGCTAAGGCCAATACGGCGATGAAAACGATCATGCCGCCGCCAACGCCGGCGCCGGTGCGGCCTTGATCGAGAAGACCCGCGATCGCGCGCGGCAATTCCGCGACAATACCGGCGAAAATGATCAGCGACACGCCGTTGCCGACGCCGCGCGCCGTAATCTGTTCGCCAAGCCACAAGAGGAACATGACCCCGCCGACCAGCGTAACGACCGTGGTCAGCAGGAAGAATGGCCCCGGGTTCGAGACGACGCCCGCCTGCCCCTGCAAGCTGACGGCGATGAAGTACCCCTGCATGGTCGCGAGGAACACCGTTAAATAACGGGTGTATTGGTTGATCTGACGCCGGCCCTGCTCGCCTTCTTTCTTGATGGCTTCAAGGGAAGGAATAACCGCCGACATCAACTGCATGATGATCGAGGCGGAAATGTACGGCATGATGTTGAGGGCGAAGATCGCCATCCGCTCAACCGCGCCGCCGGCGAAGATATTCAAGGTGCCAAGAAGGCCGCCTTGCTGGCCCTGAAAGCCCTGACTGAAGGTCGCCATGTCGATGCCCGGGATCGGCACGAACGTGCCTAGGCGATAAACGATCAAGGCGCCAAGCGTAAACAATAGGCGTTTCTTCAGCTCTTCCGCTTTCGCAAAAGAGGCCAGATTGATATTCGACGCAAATTGTTCAGCTGCGGATGTCATCTCGGCAATTACCTATGCGGCGTAATATGGATGGACGCCATGTGAGGGCTGCGGCGGCCCGCCGCAACCCCTAATCCTATTTCTGGTCCTGAACCGTCACGGAGCCGCCCGCCTTCTCAACGGCCGCTTTGGCGCCGGCGGAAGCGTGAGCCACTTCAAGGTCAAGCTTGGCTTTGAGATCGCCGACGCCCAGAAGACGGATACCGTCATGAGCGCGACGGATAACGCCCGCCTCGACCAGCGCGGCGGCGTTGATTTTCAAGGTGGCGTCGAGCTTGCCCGCGTCAATCGCGGACTGGAGACGGCCCACATTCACTTCTACATATTTCTTGCGGTTCGGCATGTTGAAGCCGCGTTTCGGCAGCCTCATGTAAAGGGGCATCTGGCCGCCTTCGAAAGCGCGAATGCCGGATACGCCGGAGCGCGACTTTTGACCTTTGACGCCGCGGCCGCCGGTCTTGCCTTTGCCGGAGCCGATGCCGCGGCCGATACGCGTGCGCGATTTGCGCGCGCCTTTATTGTCGGAAAGTTCGTTTAGTCTCATTTTATCCTCGACTTTCGACGGGTCAGTCCCGCCTCGCCTGTTTTGTCCGTTGACCGGACATTTTTAACTTTAAGGGCGTTTCTTCACCTTATTTCTCTTCAATCACCTCAACCATGTGCGAGACCTTGTTGATCATGCCGCGCACGGCTGGCGTGTCTTCAAGCTCGCTCACGCGGCCGATTTTGTTCAGACCAAGACCGATCAAGGTCGCGCGCTGATCTTGCGGGCGACGGATCGGGCTGCCGGTCTGGCGGACTTTTACAGTTTTCTTCGCTGCCATCTTTGGCTCCCTTACGCGGCCGCGTCTGCTGCGCCGGCTTCGCCGCCGCCGGTGCGACGGGTCAGAATGTCAGACACTTTCTTACCGCGCTTCGACGCGATCGAACGCGGGCTCGTTTGGTTTTTAAGGGCGTCCACCGTCGCGCGAACCATGTTGTAAGGGTTCGAAGACCCGACGGATTTCGCCACCACGTCTTGCACGCCTAGCGTTTCGAAGATCGCGCGCATCGGACCGCCGGCGATGATGCCGGTTCCCGGAGGCGCCGCCCGCAAGATCACCTTGCCGGCGCCCCAACGGCCTTGCGCGTCGTGATGCAACGTGCGGCCTTCACGCAGCGGAATACGCACGAGATTGCGCTTGGCTTCCTGCGCCGCCTTGCGGATCGCTTCCGGCACTTCGCGGGCCTTGCCCTTGCCGAAGCCTACGCGTCCTTTTTGGTCGCCGACCACCACCAGCGCCGCGAAACCGAAGTTCTTGCCGCCTTTGACAACCTTCGCCACGCGGTTGA
>CAYWWL010000238.1:0-3789 GCA_964461925.1 uncultured Caulobacterales bacterium
CGCCGGCGGGGCCGATTTCGACGATTGCATCGAAAATATCGACATTGGCGGCCCGGCGATGATCCGCGCCGCCGCGAAAAACCACGGCCATGTTGGCATTGTGGTCGATCCCGCCGACTACGACCTAGTGGCGGGGGAAATCGAAGCCGATGGCGGGCTGAGCCCGGCCACTCGGCGTCGCTTGGCCGCTGACGCCTTCGCGCGCACTGCGGCCTATGATTCCGCCATCGGCGCTTGGTTCGCCGGACAGATCGATGACCATGCGCCGAAGCGCGCGAGCCTCGCCGGCGAGCGGGCCCAGACCTTGCGCTATGGCGAAAACCCGCACCAGACGGCCGCCTTCTACCGCACCGGCGAAGCGCGCCCCGGCGTCGCCTCGGCCCGGCAAGTTCAGGGTAAAGAGCTTTCCTATAATAATCTGAACGACACTGACGCGGCGTTCGAGCTCGCCGCCGATCTTGACGCCGATCGGCCGGCGGTGGCGATCATCAAACACGCCAATCCGTGCGGCGTCGCCCATGGCGATAGTCTCGCGGACGCATATGCGGCTGCGCTGAAATGCGATCCAGTGTCCGCTTTCGGCGGCGTCGTGGCGGCCAACCGCCGCCTCGATTTGGCCCTGGCGGAAGCGGTGTCCGCCGTCTTCACCGAAGTGCTGATCGCCCCCGAGGCGGACGACGACGCGCTGGCGCTGCTGTCGAAGAAGAAGAACCTCCGGGTGCTGCTGACCGGCGCGATGCCGGCGACAGGCGACGCCAGCCCGATGATCAAGCACCTGTCAGGCGGGTTTTTGCTGCAATCCCGCGACATTGGTCGGGTCGCTGCGGCCGACCTAAAGATCGTCACCAAACGCGCCCCAAGCGAGGCGGAAATCCGCGATCTGCTGTTCGCGTTTCGGGTCGCCAAGCACGTGAAGTCGAACGCCATCGTCTATGCGAAGGACAGCGCGACCGTAGGCGTCGGCGCGGGACAAATGAGCCGGGTCGACTCCACACGCATCGCCGCGCGCAAATCCGTCGACGCCGCCGAGGCGGCTGGTCTTGAAGGCGGCCTCACGGAGGGGTCAGTGGTCGCGTCGGACGCCTTCTTCCCGTTCGCCGATGGTCTTGAAGCGGCCGTGGCGGCTGGGGCCACGGCGGTGATCCAGCCGGGCGGCTCGATTCGCGACGATGAAGTGATCGCCGCAGCTGACGCCGCCGGCGTCGCCATGGCGTTCACCGGCATGCGTCATTTCAGGCACTAAAGGCCGGTCGCGGCGCCGTCTGGGATTGGGCCGTATTGGTTCGGTCCATCCGACGGCTTGATGAAGAAATAGATCAGCGCCAAGAAGCCGAGGATCGGAATCAGCGAAATCAGAACCCACCAGCCCGACATGCCGATGTCGTGAAAACGACGCACGGCGAAGGTCAGGTTGGGGAGGAAAAGGGCGAGCGACAATAGGCTGGTCAGCAGATTGGCGATGCCCAGCACGCCGCCGACAAAGCTCGCGACGACGCACGCCAAAATAGTGGCTAGAAACCACCACCAAAAATCCGCTCGCCGGGCGCGGCCCTCGAAATTGAGATAGTTCTCCAGTCCGATGCTGACGGCGTTAGTCAGTCCTTGCATATTCGTCCCTCATTTTCTCCTGCGATTACAAAGGCTAAGCGATCCTCGCCGCGCTGGCAAATCGTCGCGCTGGCGATTCGTCGTCAATCGGACGGCCTTCGGCGCGTAGGAGCGAGGGCTTAGGCGACCTAGTTGGAGGGCGCCTCATGATCCAACGCCACGGACGCCGTACTGCCGCTCATCACCAAGAGCATGTCATAGCCGTGCACGATGCGGGCGAGGGTTGGCTGGGCTTTCGACAGGCGCGGTCCCATCAGCTTCCGTAAGGGACGCAGATCGATCAAGGTCGGGGCGTCAGCGAAGGCGACGCCGGTGAGCGCTTCGACGCCCTCGCCATAGCGATCCTTGCCGGGCGCGGGCTTGTACTCCCAAACCGTCGGGTCGAGCACCGCGGTCATCGAGCCGGCGCCGGGGAGCATCATCACGCTGAACGCCCGGGTCCCCTCCATTGCGGCGATCTCCGGCAACAGCGCGCCGAGATCATAGGTTTCGCTCATATTCCGGCCACGGACGAGATGCGACGCGCCGAATTTCGCCATGACTTTCGGCGCGCGCCCGGCGGCTTTCTCCGCCCGCCAATAGTCAAGAAAATTCTCGCGCAGGAAGGCGCTGCGCCGCTGGTTCGAGCGAAACCCTTCGCCTTTCATCCAAAACGCGTTGATGGTCAGCGTTTCGCGTAATGTCGTGAGCAATTGATCGGCCTCCCGCGAGCGATTCGGCCATGCGTTCTCCACCGCTTCGACCAAAGCCGGGTCGCCTGAGAAACTAAAAATATTCCCCGGGTCGCCGGTCTCGCCATAGGCGGTCCAGGCTGCGTCCGACGCGGCGGCGAGGGCGTCAAGGGCCGCCGCCGCGGCGACCGGCTTGCGAATCTCTTGTAGCCGGTCGATCAATAATGCGTCGCCGCCAACTTCATAATCGGCGCCCCACAAGATCGGGCGGCGACGGCGCGAGGTCGCGCGCACTTTTTCGAGGAATTGCGCCTCTTCAGCCATGCCGATGAACGCCGGCTCGCCGCCGCGCTGCGCGAATTGAGCGCGCAGGCCGTCGAGCCCGTCTTGGCGCAGGGTCGCGTCGAGCAAGGTCGCCATGGGCGGCGAGACTTCAATCGCCACATGGGCGTAGTCGTGCTCAGTGAGATCGACGAACAATTGCCCGGCGAGTCGGGGGATTTCCGCAACGCCGTGCTCTTCGCCAAGCAAGAAGAATTGCGCTTTGGCGCCTTCCGCGACCAGTCGATCATAGCCAGGCCCGGAAAACGCGTCCCCGTCGTCATTGAGGCGCGCGCGGTTGTCGGCCGCGGCGGCGGCGATCGCCGCCAACGGGTCTGGTTTTTGCTCGGCGGCGTTCGCGGTGACGGCGATGCAGCACGCCAACGCCGTGGCCGCGGCCCGGCGGATTGAAATAGTCATTGGTTCCCTCCCATGTCCTCATGTTCCCGTCTCCGCCATATCGGCGGCGCACTGAGGTTTATGGAGAGAATACCCAGGCTGAACAAAACCGGGCAAGGAATATGCGATCGGCCGCGCGATAGGCGCGGCCGATGGCGTAGCTTGGTGATTGTGCGGCGCCGCTTAGCGGCGACGGCTGCGTTCGACGAACTCGGCCAATTTCTGTCCGAGCATGGTGATTTTGCCGACGCTGACGCCGGAGGCCAGCTCCAGCCGGTCGATATAGTCCTCGAACCGCATCACGGTTTCGTCGTTCGCTTCGATCCACTGGCTGATTAGGTCCTGGATCCATTCTTTCGGTTCGCCTTCCGGCTCCGCGCCGGCGAACGCCGCTGCGTTCTCCGTCAACAAGGCCTGCTGAACCGTCAGGAAATCCGTCAGATTGCGCATCGCCATGCGGTCGAAGTGGGCGTCGAGCTTCAACGCCCGTGCGGCGGACCGAGTGGTTTCGATCTTCAGCGCGTCGCCGATGCCGAAAAAGAGCGCGCCGGTGCCGGTGGTCGACCAACCGGTTTGACGCGCCAGATTGATGATCGGGAAGGCGAACTCCAGGGTTGGGAAGATCCCGGCGGTGAGCGCCATGTCGTCAGGCGCGCCGCGGGCGATCCAAGTCTCGCGACGGCGGTTCAAGGATTCGCCGCCGGCCAGAGACAGAATGTCCGGACACGCCGCCTTTAGCTCCGCGACCGGTCCTTGGTAGCGGTCGACGAGCGCTTGCACGCCGTCCTGC
>CAYWWL010000239.1:0-2627 GCA_964461925.1 uncultured Caulobacterales bacterium
TGGGTCTGCTCGGTACGGTTATCGGCATGATCAACACCTTCCAGGCGATCACGCTGTTCGGCACCGGCGACCCGCAGATTATGGCTGGCGGTATTTCCGAAGCGCTTGTCACCACCGTGCTTGGCCTTATTGCGGCGATCCCGCTCTTGCTTCTCCACGCTTTCGCGAGCGGCGCTTCCAAGCGCGTGTCGCAGATCCTGGAAGAGCAAGCTGCTGGCATCATTGCAGAGCATGCTGAAAGCCGCGGCTAAGTCTGAAGCAAGTAGAGAAGGAGCTCGGTAGATGCTTGAGTATCTCAATCCGAGAATTGCCTACGACGCTTTGCGTGAATTCTTAGCGGCCGGCGGCCCAGTTCTCGTCGCGATCATGGTGGTCACATTCCTGATGTGGGCGCTGATCCTAGAGCGGGTCATGTATTGGACGACTGCCCACGGCGGTGTGGTCAGTCGCTCCAAGCGGGCATGGGCGGCGCGGACCGAGCGGAAGTCTTGGTACGCGCACGCTGTCCGGGAGAAAATTATCTCCCAGGCGCGTGAAGAAGCTGCGCAATTCAACGGCCTTATCCGGGCGCTGGTGGCGGTGACCCCGCTGCTGGGTCTGCTCGGCACGGTGACGGGCATGGTGTTCGTGTTCGACGTGATGGCGGTGACCGGGTCGTCGAACGCACGACTGATGGCCGCGGGCATCACCCGCGCGACCATTCCAACCATGGCCGGTCTCGTGGCGTCGTTGTCTGGTCTGATTTTCATCAATGGTTTCGAGGACTCGGTGAAGAAAGCCGTGTCGACCCTCGGAGACCAATTGAACTTCGACGAATAGGGACGGGCTATGCGTAAACGTGGAAGCCATCAGGAAGAAGCCGCAGGCGTTAACGTCACGCCGCTTCTCGACATCGTCTTCATCATGCTGATCTTCTTCATCGTGACGGCGACGTTCCTTCGCGAAGAAGGGATCGACGTCCGGACGCCGGAAGATACGCCTGAAGACGAAAACACAGTCCCGCCGCCAGCATTGCTGTTGTACGTGCAGGAAGATGATTTTGTGCGGGTCAACAATGTGCGCTTGATCGATCCTTTGTCGGTGACCCCGGTGGTCGAGGAATTCATGGCGCGCGAACCGCGCGGCGTGGTGCTCGTCAACGCGGCGCCTGATTCAAAGGCCGGCGTTGCGGTGACGGTGATGGACCAGGCTTACGCCGGCAATGCGACCGCAGTGTCGCTGGCGCAAGCCGCGGTGGAATAGGCAATCCGACGCTCAGCGCCTTCGCTGGCGCTGGCGCGGACTTGGCGGCCTGACAAGGGCGCCAGGACAGTGAAGCGGGCTGGCGAGTCTAGCCTGGACGTAGTTTGAAAGTTACCGGAGCCGACCATGGCAAGAAGCAGGTTCGCAGGCGAAGCAGACGAAGAAGACGTAAACGTCACGCCTTTGCTCGACATCGTCTTTATCATGCTGATCTTTTTCATCGTCACCTCGACGTTCGTGAAAGAGCCGGGCGTGGAGATCAACCGGCCTGAAGCGGCGACCGCGACCGAACGCAAACTTGCGTCGATCCTCGTCGCCATCACGGCCGAGAACGAAATCTGGATCAACAAAGACCAATACGAGCTCGACGAAGTTCGACTCGCGGTCGAAGCCCTGAAACGCGAAAACCCTAAAGGGACCGCCGCGATCCAGGTCGATGCTGAGGCGGAGTCTCGCTACCTCGTCGAAGTAGCCAATCAGATTCGCGCGGCCGGCGTCGACGAGATCGCCGTGTCCACGGAAGAGCGCTAGGGGCGGAGGAAGACATGGGTTCAATTTTCCGACTGGCTTTAGGACTACCTGGCGCGGCTGCGGTCACGGTTTTTCTTTTCTTGTTCATGAAAGCGATGATCAGCGGCGAGACTCGTCTCGAAGAAGAGCGCGCTGCGGTGAACATCGACATTACGGCGCAGATGCAAGAGACCGACCTTAATAATCTGAATAAGGATTTTAAGCGTCCGACCTTGGACACGCCGCCGCCGCCGCCGCCGGCGGTGAATGACCCGTCGAACCGCCCGTCGCTCGACGGCGTGCGCGCGGAGATCCCGCAAATCGACGCGAACCTCAATATCGGCACCGGCTTCAACCCGGACCGCGACGCCCAGCCATTGGTGCGGATCCCGCCTCAATACCCTGAGCGTTGCATGGCGCGCGCAGATTCGAGCGAGACCGTGTTCGTCGAATTCGACGTGACGCCTGAAGGCACCGTGACGAACGTGCGGGTGATCGATACGACGAACAGCTGCCTCAACCGAGCCGCGACCCGGTCGGTGGAGCGGTGGAAATATCAGCCGAAGATCGTCGACAACAAAGCGGAATGGCGCCGTGGCGTGCAAACCGCGATCACCTTTGAGTTGGCGGGTTAATTGGCCGCGCGGGAGAACCATCCCGGCATGGCGTATTTGATGGAAGTTTAAGGCGGCAGAGCTATGGTTTTTAAGAAGCACCTTGCCAGTATGATGTTCGGTTGCGCCGCGGCGCTTGGCGGTTTCGCCGCCGCTGTGACTGTGCCGACGTCTGCATTCGCCCAAGAGAACGAAGGCGGCGGTCAACGGCGCCGGTCTCAGACTCTGGATCCTGCGGTTGCGCGGGTTCTGCAAGAAGCA
>CAYWWL010000239.1:2637-3776 GCA_964461925.1 uncultured Caulobacterales bacterium
CTGATCACCGAGGAGCGCTATCA
The DNA here is from genome assembly GCA_964461925.1 of uncultured Caulobacterales bacterium. Lineage (GTDB taxonomy): Bacteria > Pseudomonadota > Alphaproteobacteria > Caulobacterales > Parvularculaceae > MED-G105. The sequence continues at coordinate 2,661 of CAYWWL010000239.1, forward strand.
AGAAGCGTTGCCAGTCGTGAATCGGCTGATCGCCGAGCGCGGCGAACGCATGAAGCCTTACGATAAGTCGACGACTTATGAAATTCGTGGGCAAATCAAGATCAATTTGGAGGACTTCCGCGGCGGTCAGCGCGACTTCCAGACGGCATTGGACACCAATGGTCTGCCGCCTGAGCGGAACAACCAACTGCGTTACTTCATCGCTCAGATTCACGTGCAGCTTGAGCAGTATGGTCAAGCGATCGCAGGCTTGAACGCCTGGATTCGCGATGCGCGCGCCGCCGGCGTGCCGGTTGATCCGAACGCCTATTACTTGCTCGCCGCGTCTTACGTGCAGAACCAGCCGCCAAACTATCGCGCGGCCATGGGGCCGGCGGAAAACGTGCTGGCGGCGCGGGGCAACGAAAACAAGAAGGGCGATTACGACCTGCTCAACTTGATCTATTCAGAGCTGAGCGAGAACACCAAACGGGCGGCGCTGCTCGAGCGGATCATCAATATTTTCCCTGGCGAAGAGACATATTGGAACCAACTCGCTGGTCTTTACTCGACCACCGGTAGGGACCGCGACGCATTCGCCGTGTTGGAAGTGGCGTATCGCGCAGGCCTTGTGTCGCGCGAAAGCTCGATCCTAACCCTGGTCAACTATTATTCGTTCTTCGAAAACCCATATCGCGGCGCCAAGTTGCTGGAACGTGAAATGTCCGCGAGCCGGGTGAAGCGCAATCTGAACAATCTGATCCTGCTGTCGCAATTGTGGAGCCAGGCGCGCGAGCATAAGCGGGCGATCCCGGTTCTGCGTGAAGCCGCGAACCTGTCCGATCGCGGTGAGCTGTCTTATCGTCTCGGCCAGGTGCTGTTGGCTGACGAGCAGTATGTGGCCGCTGAACGGGCGTTGGTGACGGCGCTGAACAAAGGCGGCATGAGCTCGCGTCAAACCGGCGACGCATGGCTGTTGCTCGGCACCGCGCGCTTCAACCAGGCCGGCCCGGGCGATCGCTCGACCCGGAATCGTGCACGGACCGCCTTCAACAATGCGACGCGTTACACGACGAGCGCTGGCCAAGCGCGTAACTGGGTGGCTTACATCAAGGCGATCGAAGACACCGAAAAGGC
>CAYWWL010000240.1:0-3755 GCA_964461925.1 uncultured Caulobacterales bacterium
CTAATTGCGGAAGGTTTTGACTGCGTCGTCAGAATCGCCGCGCCCGATGAAGAAACTCATTTCGTCGACCACCGCATCGCGCCCGGCGACTATGTCACTTGCGCGGCGCGCGATTATCTCGACCGTGCGGGCGCGCCGACCCATCCGAATGACCTGCGCGACCACGCCATTCTCCACTATCCGGGAACGAACAACGCGCGCCACTGGCGGTATGAAAGCGCCGAAGGGCCGATCACGATCCCTGTTCGGCCGACCCTCGCCGCGAACAATCTTGAGTCGATCCGCGAGGCCGCCTGCGAGGGGCTCGGCGTCGCGATTTTGCCGCGTTATGCGATCGAAGACGATCTCGCCAGAGGGCATATGGCGACGCTCCTGCCCGACTACAGCCTCCCCGGCTATATGTTGCAATTGATCTATCCCCCCGCGCGTCGCCTGACGGCGAAAGTGCGGCTATTCTCCGCGTTTTTAACCGCGTATTTCTCGGACGGCGTCAGCGACGACAACGGGGACTTGGATTAGGTTTAACAGGATGGTGAAAACGGCGAAGACTGAACACGTGATTGTCGCCATCCTCGCAGGGGGCGCTTCGCGTCGCATGGGCGGGGTCAATAAGGCCACGGCGCCGATAGCCGGCGAACCAATGCTCGCCCACGTGATCAAGAAGGTCGCACCGCAGGCGGATGAAATCGTCATTTCTGGCCCGGATGATTTCGGCGCTGGCCTATGCGCCATTCCCGATGCGCCCGGCGCTGGCGCAGGCCCGACGGCTGGGTTGATCTCCATCGCCGAATGGCTCGCCGGCCAACGTCCTGAGGTCGACCATTTCTATACGGTTCCAGTGGATGCGCCTCTCCTGCCCGAGGATTTGATCGACAGGCTCGGCGCGACCGATGGCGGGGCCATCGCCCGATCGCCCGCCGGGCTGCAGCCAACATTCGCCCGTTGGCCGGTGACCGGCCTGCTGACCATGGTAAAGCGGGCTAACGACGACAATTCGCCGTCCTTACGCGAGGTCGCCGCCGCGCTTGGCGTGAACGAGATCGCCTTTCCGGACGATACGCCATTCTTCAACGTGAATGATCCGAACGATCTTGAAACGCTTAAAAGTCACGAATTTTAAACGCCGGCGCCTGCCTGGCGGCGTCCCGCAATCTCGTCAGCGTTGCGCGTCTTGCGCTTCTGACCCGTCGCCCGTCAGGCCATCCGCATCAAGATAAAGGCCTTCGGAATTGCGCTGCTCGGACGCCAGGATCGCATCGACATAGGCCTGGAACTCCGGAAAGAAAATTTTTCGCCGTTGCTCCCAATAGCGATGAAAGCCGGGCAAATGCTTGACTGCGGCGATCACAGCGGTCAGCGAATTGCGGATCTCCGGATCCAGCGTGCCTTCTTCGACCAAATAATAGCTATTTTGAAAGTTCAGCATCGCCGCGTGAAAATTCATCACGAATTGATACCATTCCTCCCGGGTCAGCGCGTCGGGCGTCTCCATGGCGTTCAAGAAGTTCGCGCTCGCCTGCTGGCTTTGACCAAGCCCGGCGTACCAATCGCTAATCGACGCGATCGACGCGTTCGCGGTGGCCGAGCGGGTCGCCCGGGCAGTGTCGCGCAATTGAAACCCGACGAAAAACAGCGACAGGATAATCGCGACGGCGCTGATGATCTCGGCAACCAGCGCATACTCTGATAATTTTGCTTTCATGGTTCTCTCCCGACGGGCGAGAACGCCCCCTGTCGGCGCATTATCGCTGCGGTGGATACGCCATCGCCAAAGTCTGCAAGCCGCGTTCGACCAGGACATTATCCGGCATCGCCGCCAGATCGAACGCCGGCGGCCCGCCATTGAACGCCAACAATAATGGCGCGCCGACATATTTATGAAGATTGAGCCACTGATTGAATTGTCCGGGCGGCAGATCGTTTTCCGGCGTCACGATCCAGGTGGCGTCGGCGTCCCAAAACGGCTCTTCGAACAAGAGGTAAACCTTGTCCAACAACCCCATGCCAAGCCGCTCGATGGCGCGCCGTTTTCGGTCAGGTAATGGCGGTTCGAAGGCGATAGCGCCTTGCTTAAGAACGCCCAAGGGAACGGTCACGATCACTGCGTCATGATCCGACGCGTCGTCCCCAATGCCGAGGGCGACGCCGTTTTCGCCAATCGTTACGCGCGTAACTTGACGCTCGAGCGCTACCGCATAGTCCCCGCGCAAAGCGTCGAATATTTGCCCATAGCCGTTTGGGAATTTGACGTCGACGCCGTCATAGCCGTCCGAGAACAAGTAAGCGAACATGTTCAGTTGACTGACGTCGGCGCCAGCGGTGTGTTGAACTTCAATGACGTCATCGAGCCATTCCGGCGCTTCTCGATCCGCGATCCGGCGCCCATCGCCGCCCCGGATCACATACGCTTCTTCAGTAGCGACGCGCTCTTGGCCAAGCGCGTCCGCCAACGCCGTCAAAGGATTGCCGTCGACGCCGTGGATCCAACTGGCGCCGAGATCGACCGGCGGACCAAGTCGATCATCAGTCCAGATCCTACCGCCGATACGAGCGCGCGCATCATAGACCACGACATCCCGTCCAAGCTTCGACAACGCATGCGCGGCGGACAATCCGCTCATACCCGCGCCAATGACCGCGATGCGCCGGGCGCCCGTTTCAATGACGGCGGCGGCGGCGCGTTGACCGGACTCGTATGCGGCGTGGACGGTGCTATTGTAATTTGGATGAACGGCCTCGCCCGCGAAGAACACTTTGTCGTCAATTGGCGTTTCGAGGGCGCGGTGATCGCGGCGGCTCGCGCCCTTTGCGATATATGAATAAGATCCGAAAGAAAAAGGATCCTGACTCCAATTGGTGCGAAGATAGGCTTTCAGGCGTCGATCGCCCAGTTTGGCTGTCGCAGCCCACGGGGCCATCGCCGAGATCAAGGATGCGGTCATGCCGCCGACTACAGCGCGTCGATCCATATCCCCCTCAGGTCCTTTCCAATCGAGCATTGAAAATGCGCGAAATCTTGATGGCCGACAAGCCAATTTTGGCGGTCGGGCGGTTGTTTCGTTGACGGCTTATTAACGACGCTCGGGTCAACTCCAAAATCCGCCGGATCGGGCCAAAGGACCCGTTCGTTCAAGTTCCGGCGTCCATGAGATTGAACGCGAGCATGCCGAGGACTTCCTTTTCAATATATCGCAAGGCGAACCTACTGCATCGGGTCCTGTTGAGCTTGGTGGTCATCTTCACATGCTACAACGCCGCTATTTGGTCTTTGATGCCTGGCGTCACGCCGGCCAAAGTCGTCGCGCTGCTCACCATGATGGTGTTGATCATCGTCGCGTCCCTTAGTCGCCGCGAACGATATTTTGAACTATGCGCGCAAGTCCTTGTCGGCGTCATTATTGTCGCGGGACTGCTCGCCTCGATCACGAACGGCGGCTTGCAGGGATACGTGACGCCGGTGCTGCTCACGGCCCCGATCGCCGCCGCCATTTTCCTCGGCGCCCGGGCGGCGCAAATTTCAGCGGCGCTTGTGGTGGTCGCGCTTGGCGTTCAAGTGGCGCTCGGTCAATTCGGCGTGATTTCCGACACGCCTTACGGTCCGGACGCGACGCGCACGGCGAGCCTGATCATGCTGATCACCACCACCGCCATTTGCACCGCGGCGGTCAGTCTATTTGCATCAGACGCCGAAGCGATGATCGGACGATTGTTGAAGACGAAGGAGGAACTTCAAGACGCCCAGGCGCTTTCTGAAG
>CAYWWL010000241.1:0-3747 GCA_964461925.1 uncultured Caulobacterales bacterium
CGGGCGATGCGGCATGGGCGGCTCTCCTGAACGCCCCTTCATGGCGGCGCTCCCCTTAAGGACGTCGTAGCGTTGTCTTCGCCCATTATTGCAACTATAGATTGAATCAGCGACAAGTCGAGCCCGCACACTGGGGCGGCCTCAGCGGTCCTTAAAGAACCGCTCCAGCCGCGTGAGCGCCTCTTCCAGCACCTCGAATTTCTTAGCGAAACAGAACCGCGCATAGCGTCGCGGCGCCGGCGCGACGCCGCCCGCCTTATCGCCGGCGCCGGCGGGGCGATAAAACGCCGAGTTCGGCACCGCCGCCACCCCCGCCTCGATGGTGATCTGACGGCAAAAGGCGGCGTCGTCGTCGAAGCCTTTGGCGCGTATGTCCGCAGACAGAAAATACGCCCCGGCGCAGGGCGCGACGTCGAGCCCGAGGTCGGCGAGGCCGTCGCGGAGGAAATCCCGGCGCTTCTCGAAGCCGTCGGCGAGGCCGTCATAATAGGCGTCGGGAAGACCCAGGCCATGGGCGACGGCGACCTGCAAATGGCTCGGACAGGTGTAAGCGAGAAATTGATGGGCTTTCAGCACCGCGTCGATCAGATGCGCCGCGCCCGAGGCGTAGCCGATCCGCCAGCCGGTCAGGGAAAACGTCTTGCCGGCCGAGCCGAAGCGCACGCAGCGCTCGGCCATGCCAGGCCGCGCCAATAACGGAATATGCTTGCGCCCGTCGAAAACGATATGTTCGTACACCTCGTCGCAGACCACGATCAGGTCGTGCGCCACGGCGATTTTCGCGATCCCATCGAGCTCTTCAGCCGAGAGAACCGCCCCACACGGATTATGCGGCGTGTTCAAGACGATCAATTTCGTCCGCTCGGTCACCGCCGCGGCGATCGCGTCCGGATCGAGCCGCCAATCGGGCGCTTCGAGCCGCACATAGCGCGGTGTTGCGCCAGCGGCCTGCAATTGCGGGCCGTAGCATTCATAAAACGGCTCGACGACGATCGCCTCGTCCCCGGGCCGACAGAAGGCGAGGAACGCCGAGGCGAGGCCGATGGTCGCCCCGGCGGTGACGATCACCTGGGCGTCGGGGTCGAGATCGAGGCCGTAAAACCGCTTGTTCGCCGCCGCCACGGCCTGGCGCAGCGCCGGCTCGCCATTGATCGGGGCGTATTGGTTCCAACCATTGTTGAGCGCCTCGGCGGCGGCGGCATGGAGCGTCGCCGGGCCGTCTTCGTCGGGAAAGCCCTGGCCGAGATTGACCGCGTCATGGGCCCGCGCCAGGGCGGTCATGGTGGGAAAGATCGAGGTCGGGCGATCGACGAAAACCGGGTTGAGGCCGCGGTCGGCGCTCGTCGGGACGGCGCTGGAGGCGTGAGACGGGGGCGTCGGCGGGGTCGTCTGTGAGGTCATGGGCGTGAAAGGCGCATTCTATAAGGCCTGGCGGCGATATTGGATTTTCGGCGACAGGCGACGTTTTTTCGCCATCAAATGGCCCAAACGGCGACAGATCAACCAAATTCTATGGCCTGTGAGCGCCCCGGCGCATTGGCGCGCGTTAACCAATAGGATAAGGTTTAACCGCGTCGGCGCCGCAGGCGCGAGGGATGGCGTGTGGGCGAGCGAACGCCCGCAATCGTGGAATACGCGGGAGAGCCGGGGGGCAGCATGGAATTTTTCGATATCAAAGATATCCGCAAGCTGGATATCCGTAAGATTTGGAACATGCTGCCGTCGGGCAATCGCTGGAACCCGTTCAGCACCCAGGCCAAATATATCCAAGCCATTCTCCGGTCCTATCAGACCCTGCTCGATTATAAGATCAACACCTCCTTGCGCCTCGGCCACTTCCTCGGCCAGGTGCTGATCGAGAGTAATTTCCTGCGCGCCACCACGGAAAACCTGAATTACAGCGCCGCCCGCCTGGAGCAGATTTTCGGCCACCATTTCGAATCCCGTCGGGAGATCAAATCCTACGCCCGCAATCCGGAGAAGATCGCCAACCGGGTCTACGCCGACCGCATGGGCAACGGTCCGGAAGCCTCCGGCGACGGTTGGCGCTATCGCGGCCGCGGCCTGATCCAGCTCACCGGCAAGGACAATTACCGCATATTCAGCGAGCTCACCGGCCTCGACCTGATCGACAATCCGGAATTGTTGGAGCGCGATTATATGGCCATGGTCCGGGTCGCGGCGGCCTTCTTCCAGGTCAATGGCCTGCTTGAATTCGCCGACCGCAATGACGCGCGATCGGTGTCCCGGGGGATCAATCGCGGCAACCCTGAATCGAGCCGGGCCGCCCATGGCGAAGACCAACGCATCGTCTGGACCGAGCGCGCCCTGGATCTGATCGGCAATCCCGACCAGGTCAAAAAAGGCGTCGGCATCGGCGTCGCCGGCGGCGACGACGACAGCCCGCGCGGCTTCACCGTCGGCGATCGCGGCGACGACGTGCGCGAGCTGCAGCAAAAATTATCGGCCTTGAGCTACAACACCGGCGGCATTGACGGGGTGTTCGGGCGCCGCACCAAGGAAGCGGTGCTGCTGTTCCAGCACGACGAAGGTCTGACGCCCACCGGCGTCGCCGACCAAGAGACCTTGAAAGCGCTTGACGAGGCGCTGCAGGATCCGCGGCCGAATACCCCCGTGGATCGGCGCGACGCCACCGCCGCCGACGCCCGCAAAGGCAATCGCGACATCGCCGGCAGCGAACAAGTGCGCAATACCGGCGCGGCCGTGGGCGGCGCCGGCGCCGTCGGCGCGGCGGAAGAAGGCGGCGTGATCGAAAACGTCACCGAGGCCCTGGGCGGCGGCGACGAAACCAGCGGTGACGAAACCAGCGGCGACGGGACGAGCGGCGACGGGACTCCGGCCGAGGACGCGCCAGCGGCGGATACGCCAGTGGACGCAACGCCAGCGGAAGAGCCCCCTGCGGCGGCGGATCCAGTCGACGCGGCGCCGATCGAAGAATCCCCTGTCGAGCCAGCGCCCGTCGATGCAGCGCCAGTCGAGCCAGCGCCAGTCGAGCCAGCGCCAGCTGAGCAAGCCGCGGTCGACGAAGCGCCCGTGGACGCAGCGCCCATTGACGAGACGCCCGTGGATGAGACGCCAGTCGAAACCCCAGCGCCGTCAGCGCCCGTTTCGGAACCGGGCGCACCGGTCGAGCCAGCTTCCGAACCGGTTTCCGAGCCCGTTTCAGAGCCGGTGGAAGAGCCGGTCGCAGCGCCCGACGAGATAGCGCCCACGGAAGACGCGCCGATTGACGCAGCGCCTCTTGAAGAAGCGCCCGTGGAGGAAGCGCCTGTCGATGCGGCGCCTGTCGATACGCCTCCGGCGGCGATCGAAGACGAAATCGGCGACGCCATCGCCTCGTCGACGCCAGACGCGGAGGTCGCGCCAGAACCGGCGGAAGCGCCAGCAGAAACGCCGACGGAAGCGCCAGTAGCGGCGCCCGAAGAACAGCCCGCGGCGATCGAAGATCCGGCGCCGGCGGCGGCGCCGTCGACCCCGGTCGAGGCCGATCCGCTCCCGGAACCAGAGCCGGAACCAGAGCCTGCGCCAGAGTCGGAACCAGAAACAGGGCCAGAAACGACGTCAGAACCAGCGCCCGCGCCAGCGCGAGAGCCAGCGGCGGCCCCGATTGAAGCGCCGTCAGCGCCTGTGGCCACCGGCTCGGAAGTCGGCGCTCCGGCCCCTGCGCCGGAGCCCCGATTGAAGCGCCGTCAGCGCCTGTGGCCACCGGCTCGGAAGTCGGCGCTC
>CAYWWL010000242.1:0-3723 GCA_964461925.1 uncultured Caulobacterales bacterium
GATCTGGACTGGGGCTTGCCTGATGATCGCGCACCGTTCGCACCCGACCGCAAATTGCTGCTCGACAATTACGCGGGCGAGGATTTTCTCTATATGCACCGGGAGATGATCGCGATGACGGATCGCGCGCTCGCCGGCGCCGGCGAAGCGCCGATCAGCCGATGGGCGAACGCGCCTGAGCCGGGCGATACGGATTTTCCGGTGCCAGCGGTTTGGGAATATGCAGATCCCGCCCAGTCGCCGGAAGACAACGCGGCGACGACGCAATTTTTAACGCGGGTTAAGTCAGATGCGTATTTTGAGCGGACCATGCGGGTGCGTGAGGCGTTTCTCACCGATCCGGCCAATTTGCGCCGACTATCCCTCGGCGCCCTTGGCAATATCGCCGAGATGACAATCCATAATATGATGCATATGCGCTGGTCGTCCGATCCCCAAGGATACCGGCCTGGCGTCAACCTTGCGGATCCGACAGGCGGCGATCCGCGCTGGGATGATCTCAGCTATGATTATCTCGGCGACACTTATTCGAGCCACGTTAATCCGCATTTTTGGTATCTTCACGGATGGATTGACAACCTCATTGATCTTTGGGCGGACGTGAACAATGTCACGAATATTGACTGGAAAGGGACCTGGGTCGGCGGCCCGGATTTGGTCTCTACCTCCGACGACATGAAAATGGCGGCGCCGGGAATGGAAACGACGGCTGAGGCCGCAATTGACGAGGACGAGGCGAAATCGGCCGTTCGACGTCTCGTGGAGGCCGTGGAAGGCGTGTCGGTCCCGTCAACGCTGATCGAGATTGCGCGCGAGCAGGAGGGCTAGCGGTGTTTTCGCGAGCTGGTTTTGAAAGCGCCGCCGTTCATCTCGGCGCGACTATAAGGGTCTTGGCTTCGGGCTATTAGTTGGCGGCAAGAGTCTTGATGCTCTTGCGCCGATTGAACCAGACCAGAAGACTGCGCCGAACCTTGATGATCAGGAGAAAGAGGCCTGAGAAAGCGACAAAGATGGCCGCGCCGGCCGCGGTGATCAGGAGCGGATGATTGAAGTCGGCGCCGTCGTCATAGTCCATAATGTGGAGCTTCCAGAAAAAGTCGTAAAAGCGCCAGGTGCTTGACCGCCGCGCAGTCACCTGGCCGCTCTTCGGGTCCACATAAATTGTCGTCTTGTCGCCGTCGTCGAATTCGACGCGCCAGACAGGTCCTGATCTTGCGTATTCCGACGGCGGCGTTTCAAGCAATTCGATGCGCTGGACGGCGCCGTTCAGCGCGACATCGCTTTCGGCGACTGCTCGAGCGAGATCGGCGCTGACGGGGGAGAGGATTTCGCCGCTCATGGCGTCGACAAGATGGGTTTCGCCGTCTTTGACGGCAATACGCCACACCGGCGTTCCCAGGAACTCGCCAAGGGCCGCAGAGTTTATATGATCGACGCCGAGACGGCCGGCCGCATCCTTAACGGAAATAATCGCACCCGGATCGAAAACGCCGGCTTCACGCTCTGCGATCTTGTGTTCGCCGCGGACGATTTCGATCGGGATGACGCTCATCACGACGCCGCCTGCGATCCACAGAACGATCTGCAGGCCGACGATAAGGGCGATCCACTTGTGAACCCGCACGGCCCATTTCAGGAGCGCCATGGCTATTCGGACCCTGCCGGCCCGTCGCCGATATCTACGGTAAGTGTCGCATAATCGCTGTGATAAACGCCGTCTGCGCTTTCCGGCAGCGTTATCCAGACCGCGGACAGCATGACGACGCCCGAGAGCGATGTGTCGATCGCAACTGTCCCGTCTTCAGCGCTCATGGTTTTTGCGGCCTCGCCTTCGAATGGAACGATGGTCACTTCTTTGCCGGCAAGCGGTTCGCCGTCGAGAAGCAGGACGAAAGTCCTGACGGCGTCCGAAGCGGTGAATTCGAGCTTCTGGCCGACCGGCGCCGCCGCGCTTTCGGCTTCGTCGCAGGCCTCAATGCAAAAGAACGTCTTTGCATGTTTGGCGTAGCTGCGATCGAGCGGGGGCGAGCCAGGCAGAGCGTCGAACGCGGCGCGCACCGAAGCGTCCGCTTCGATCTCGTCGAGATAAATATCAACATCTTCAGGCGGAATTTGTCCCGCACGCGGTTTTGAACTCGCCGCGACGACGGCGAGGCCCTTCCGTCTCGTGCTGAAACTGATCCGAAGCGCCGTCTCGCTTTCGCTGAAACCAAGCGCGTCAATCACCGCGCCGCCGACGGCCGCGTGCGCGTACGCTATTCGATTCTGGGACGGACCGTGTTCAAGGTCCGGAAACGACAGAGCGCTGGTGAGGTCAACGGACACCGCCTCGCCGTCATTCCACGTAAACTCGCCCGGTAGGAGAAAGGTCTGATGGGCCGCCGCTGGCGCGGCGATGAAGCCGGCTGCGAATATCGCCCCGATATAGCTTTTTGCCGGCGTTCCGCGGCGCTGGCGCCGCCGAGAAACAGTTTGATCGTGACACATCGCAATACCCCTCTTTTTTTGTTTCTTGACGTTTGATTGCCATTCGACGCCGACTACGCGCGAGGCCTTCGAGTTCTTCCTTACGCTTCGTATCGGTCAAACACCTCTCGCTCGCCGTTTTTCCGTAAGAGGATGACATCATAGGGTTGACTCCCGTATGGCCCCTCCATGCCGGGCGAGCCGAGCGGCATACCGGGAACGAAAATGCCGACTGCATCGGGCGCGGCCGTCAAAAGCTTGTCGATCGACGCCGCCGGGACATGACCTTCGACAATATAGCGCCCGATAATCGCAAAATGACAGGACCGCAAATCGTCCGGCGCGCCGAAGCGCGCTCGGATCGGCGTGAGGTCGGGCCGGTCGACAATCTCCGCGTCAAAGCCGGCGGCCGTTAAATGCTCGACCCAGGCCGAACAGCAGCCGCAGGTCGGCGTTTTGTAGACGGTGATCTTTTTATCCGATGCGGGCGCGGCCCATGTCGGAACGATTGACGCTGCGGCGGCGGCGATAACGCCGGCGCCGGCGAACAGGATCGTTCGTCTTGATTGGGGCGGAAGCGAGTGTCGATCAATATGTTTCATCCCGGGCTTTCTTTCCATTGCGGCTGAAGTAAGTATAGCCCGCCGCGCATATTTGGGGGAGAGTTATGCAACGGCGGGCTCGGGACCGTGCTCGAAGAAGATGAGGGGGTCATCATGCCTTGCGAATAGCGATCCCTTTTCGGGCGTTTCAGAAAGGGCGGCGCGCAGGTATATCCTTCCCTTTCTGGAACGCCGGCGCCGACTGCCAGCGCCTGTCGCTTGAAGATACGGATCGGCGGCGGTTTTCCCTCGCAAAAGTCGACGAAGCTTTGGTGAATATCGAAGACGCGACATCACATCTCTGGCGAAAACAGGGTGGTCAGGAACGCCGTCGCCGTGAGCACGGCGAGGATCAGCCAGAATTCGATTCTGATGGCGGTCTTAAGACCGGCGAGACCGCGGCCTTCGCCGCGCGACAGGGCCGGGCCGAACCGAAATTTGTTCAAGGCAGCGAGCCCCATCAATATCGCGAACAAGGTTGTTTTCGTAAGAATGAGCCGCCCGTAGCCGGTCGACAGCAGGCCATCGACCGAGCCGATGAGAAAGAACGCCATGAGGGCGCCGGCGACAAAGACAAATGGCACAAGCCACAGAGCGATTTTCGAAAACCCGTCGACAATAGCGGCGGCGGCGCTTCTGGACTCAACAGCGAGGA
>CAYWWL010000243.1:0-3707 GCA_964461925.1 uncultured Caulobacterales bacterium
TGGGACATGCAGCAGTTCAGGCTGCTGCACCCGCACGCCGACGACGAGGCGCAGCCAAGTGAAGCCTCGCCGATCCGCGCTGACGATCTCGACGCCGATCTATCGTCCCTGGACGGCGGCGATGGCGCGCCGCCGTTCCCGGCTGACGCCGCCGTCGACCAAGCGCCGAGCGCCGCGGTGGAGGCGGCGCAGAGCGCGGCTGACAAGCCGAAGCGCCGCCTGACCCCGCGCCAACGGGCGATTTTGCAAGCGAAAATCCGCCGCAAGCGCCTCGCCGCAGCGCGCGCGGAACAAGCCGCCAATTTCGGCGTTGCTGGCGAGACCGCCGAGACGCAGGATCTTGCAGACGAAGATACCGCGTCTTCGCGCAATCAAAGCGTCGTCGACGACGAGACAGAATCCCTTTCCGCGCGGCTCAGCGCCGCTTTCGGCCGGTTCAAACTATTCGGTCGGCAGGATGAAGAGGCCGACAGCGTCGCGGCGACCGACCAGCCGGACCCTGGCGCAATTAGCGACGAAACGGATGCGCCCGCACGCAGCGACGACGAACAAGGCTCGCCGTTCAAAGTCACGCCAGTCACCGCCGCCATGGGCGGCGCCTTGGTCCTGGCGTCCGCGGCGCTGGTTTTCTCGATGCGCGATTCCGCCTCGAACAATGACGGCGCCATCGTCTTGCAGCCGTCGACCAACGCCGCGCCAAGCGAACAGCCAACCACTGACGTCGCTGATTTGACCAGCGCGACGCCCCAACCTGCCGCGATCAATCCGCGCGACCTTTTCATGGACGCGATGAAAGCGCTCACCGCAGGCGGCACCGAAGCGGAGCGCAGCCAGGCGCTAGACGAAGTCAGCCAGGCGGCCGCCCTCGGCCATCCGCCAGCGCAATTGCAAATGGGCGAGCTATACAAGCTCGGGCAATTGTTCGAACGCGATTTAGAGCAAGCGCGGGTCTGGTATGAACGCTCCGCCAATGGCGGCAACGTTCTCGCCATGCACCGATTAGGCGTGATGATGGCCCGCGGCGAAGGCGGCCCCGTGGACCTGCCGGCCTCGGTCGATTGGTTTGAAAAAGCAGCCAATCTCGGCCTCGTGGACTCGCAGTACAATCTCGGCGCCACCTACCATCCCACCGGCGAAGAAGACAGCGCGGGGATCCAAGACCGTTCCCGAGCTTATTTCTGGTATAAGATCGCAGCGATGAACGGCGACACCCAAGCCAATGAATTGGCCAAGGGGCTGGGCGCCGGGCTTTCCGACGGCGAACGCGCGTCGATCGACGGCGAAGTGCGCGATTGGCTCCCAGGAACCCGCGACGCCAGCGCCAACGAACGCTTCGACGGCTAAGGGCGCGACGATCGGTCGAGCATCATACGCCGCCCGCCGCTTGTTCTCTCGCCCCTTTCGCGACAATGTAGCGAGACATGGCGTGAGGAGAGCACGGGCGTGAAACCGCAGCATGAGATGACGCAACTGGGCCTTTTAGGCCTGACGCCGTTCGCGATCGGCGCCGTCGCCGTTTGGATCGCGCCGTACCTTATTCCTCGATGGGCGGCGATGAACGTCTATCAAGTGGTGCTGATCTATGGCGGCGTTATCGCGGCCTATATGGCCGGCGCCGGCGCCGGCGCGCTGTTGATCAGCGCGAAACCCGCCGCGGAGCGCTTCTTGCCCGGCATGATTGCGACCCTCGTCGCCTGGGTCGCGATCTGGCCGCCGGTATTCTTCATCTCCATGGACGCGTTCTGGCGTTGCGCGCTTTTAGTCGGTGTTCTGATCTATCTCCTGTTGCGCGACCTGCGCGCGACCGACGCCGACGGCATGCCGGACTGGTATGGCGCCTTGCGCATACGATTGACGCTCTGGGCGTCCTTGTTTCTTTCATTGATCGCCGTGCGCATGCTGCTGTGGGGCTTTGTTTAGGAGGCTCGCGCGGTGACGCCCGCCCAACTTGACCAATTGTCGATCGCGCTCCATCCCATTGGTCAAGCGACGATCGCATTCGCGCTATTCATGATCATGCTTGGGGTCGCGCTTGGGCTCAGGATCAAGGATTTCGACTTGGTCCGGCAAGCGCCGCGGCTGTTTTTCGGCGGCGTCGCCAGCCAAGTGATCGGCCTGCCCCTCGTCACGTTGGCGTTGATCGTCGTGCTGTCGCCGCCGCCGTCCGTGGCCCTCGGCATGATCGTCGTCGCCGCCTGTCCCGGCGGCAACGTCTCCAACATGCTGACCTTCTTCGCCAAGGGCGACGTCGCCTTTTCAGTCTCGCTGACCGCGGCGTCGAGCGCCTTCGCCACCTACCTGACGCCCGCCGCGATCTTGTTCTGGTCCAGCCTTTATCCGCCGACCGCGAACCTTTTGGCCGACATCGAAATCGACAAGGTCGGCTTCCTGCTGCAAACCACCGCCCTCCTCGCATTGCCGTTGACTATCGGCATGCTGATCGGCGCGCGATTTCCCGGTTTCGCCGACGCGGTGCGTCGCCATGTGGCCCTCTTCGGCGGCCTCGCGCTCGGCGGCGTGGTGATTTACGGCGCGCTGCAGATCTGGCGCGAGGTCGCCGGCGCGCTCGTCTATATCCTACCGATCGCGGCGCTGCACAACGCCGTCGCCTTTCTCACCGGCGTCGCCGCCGGCAGAGCGCTCGCCGCGCCGCGACGCACCAGGCGCGCATTGGTTTTTGAAGTCGGCGTGCAGAACACCGGACTCGCACTGGTGATATTGCTCAGCCAATTACAGGGCCTTGGCGGCGCCGCGGCGATGGCGGCTGTATGGAGCATTTGGCATCTGATCAGCGGCGGCGCTATTGTCGCCCTCTATCGCCGACTCGACGCAAGAGCGAGCGGGTAAGACGACCGCCCCCGCGCGGCGGCATAGGGAGAACCGAGCATGAGCTTTGACGTCAAAATCGAAAACGGACTGATCGTCGACGGCGACGGCGGCGAGCCGCGCCACGCCAATATCGGCGTCGTTGACGGCAGGATCGCCGAAATCGGCCCATGCGCGGCGGCGGCGGATCGCACGATCGACGCGGAAGGCGCCATCGTCACTCCCGGGTTTATTGATCTCCACACGCACTATGACGGGCAAATTTCGTGGGACGAAGAACTGCGGCCGTCGGTGAATTTTGGCGTCACCACCGCGATCATGGGCAATTGCGGCGTCGGATTCGCGCCAGTGCGCCCACATGACCATGACAGGCTGATCCGCTTGATGGAGGGCGTCGAGGACATCCCGGGCACGGCGCTGCACGAAGGCATCGACTGGCGCTGGGAGTCGTTCAGCGAGTATCTCGACGCCATCGATAAAACGCCGCACACGATTGATTATTCGGTGATGGCGGTGCACGACCCGATCCGCGTCTACGCTATGGGCGAACGCGCGCTGCACAGCGAGCGCGCCACCGAAGACGACCTTAAGCTGATGCAGGCGTGCGTGAAGGATGCGCTGGACGCCGGGGCGGCCGGGTTCTCCATTGGCCGCACCGACGTGCACCGCACCGCCGACGGCGAATTCACGCCGTCGTCCGAGGCGGCGCGCGAAGAACTCGTCGCGCTGTCGTCAATGCTGGCGGGGCGCAAGCGCGGCGTCCTGCAAGCGGTCAATGATTTCAACCTCGAACGCCCGGGCGACGCGTTCGACGAGGAATTTTCGATCATCGAAGATTTTGTCCGCGCCGCCGGCGGGCGGCCATGCTCCATGTCGCTAAT
>CAYWWL010000244.1:0-3699 GCA_964461925.1 uncultured Caulobacterales bacterium
AAGTCTTGGAGATCATCGGCGCCTGCCGGATCAACACCTTGATCTCCGGCGGCACCGGCTCGGGCAAGACGACGCTGCTCAATTGCATGACCGGCTTCATCGAGCACGACGAGCGCGTGATCACCGCGGAAGACGCCGCGGAGCTGCAATTGCAGCAGCCGCACGTGGTGCGGTTGGAGACCCGCCCGCCGAACTTGGAAGGCCAGGGCGAAGTGACCATGCGCGACCTGGTCAAGAACTGCCTGCGGATGCGTCCTGAGCGGATCATCGTCGGCGAGGTTCGCGGCCCGGAGGCGTTCGACCTTCTCCAGGCCATGAACACCGGCCATGACGGCTCGATGGGCACCTTGCACGCCAACAGCCCGCGCGAAGCCTTGCAGCGGGTCGAGTCCATGATCACCATGGGCGGCTACAACCTGCCGTCGAAAACCATCCGCGAAATGATCGTCGGCTCGATCGACGTGATCATCCAGGCGGCGCGTCTGCGAGACGGCTCGCGCCGCATCACCCATGTCACCGAAGTGCTCGGCACCGAGGGCGAGACCATCATCACCCAGGACTTGTTCGTCTACGACATGTCCGGGGAGGACGAGAACGGCAAGATCGTCGGCCGTCACAAATCGACCGGCATCGCGCGCCCGGCGTTCTGGGACCGCGCCCGCTATTACGGCCGCGACCAGGATCTCGCCGAAGCCCTCGACGCCGCGCAGGACTAGGCGGAGCCCATGGATCAGCAAACCCTCATCGTCGGCGCCTTGATCCTCTTCGCCATCCTCGTGGTGGCGGCGGTTCTGTTCGCGCCGACCTCCACCGAGAAATCCAACAAGCGCCTGTCCTCGATCGAATCGAGCAACAACGCGCGCCGCGCCAAGGCCACTGCTCAGGACGAAGCGGCGGTGAAAGACAAGCGCAAGAAGGTCGCCGAAGCGCTGGCCCGGGTCGAGAACTCGAAGAACGAAAAGAAAAAGCGCTACACCCTGGAGCAGAAATTCGAACAGGGCGGGCTCTCCTTCACCCTGGCGCAATTCTATGTCGGCTCGTTCGTCGCCGCGCTGTTGCTCGGGGTCCTCGGCATCGTCTCCGGACAGAAGCTCTACGTCACCGTCGGGCTGATGTTCATCGGCGGCTTCGGCCTGCCGCGCTGGTATGTCGGGTTCTGCATCAAGAACCGGCAGAAGAAATTCATCCGCGAGTTCTCCAACGCCATCGACGTGATCGTCCGCGGCGTGAAGTCCGGCCTGCCGGTGAACGAGTGCTTGAAGATCATCGCCAAGGAAGCGCCGCGCCCGGTGAACGAGGAATTCGAACAATTGATCGAAGGCATCCGCATCGGCCTGTCCTTGGAGCAGGCCCTCGACCGGATGCAAGAGCGCATGCCGCTGCCGGAGGTTCGCTTCTTCGGCATCGTCTTGCTGATCCAACAACAGACCGGCGGTAATTTGGGCGAAGCCCTTGGCAACCTCGCCGGCGTGTTGCGCGGCCGCAAGACCATGGAAGGCAAGATCAAGGCGCTGTCGGCGGAGGCGAAAGCCTCGGCGATGATCATCGGCGCCCTGCCGTTTTTGGTCATGGGCGCGGTGAAGTTCGCCTCGCCGGGCTATCTCGATCCCTTGTTCGTCACCAAGCCGGGGAACTTCATTCTCTTGGTGGCCGGCTTCTGGTTCTGCACGGGCGTCTATGTGATGCGCAACATGACCCAGATTAAGGTCTAAGGGAGGGATCGTCATGGACGGCTTTATCGAACTCGCCACCGACCGGCAATTCCAGATCTCCATCCTCGTCGCTTGCGCCGCGATCGCCACGGTCTATTCCCTGGTGGAGCCGTTCCTGGTGCGCGACAAGCTGGCGGAACGGATGAAAGGCGTCGCCGACCATCGCGACCGGCTGCGCGCCGCCCAGCGCGAAAGCTTCGCCAAGCGCGGCGGCCTGCGCAACACCCCGCAAGGCGTGTTGAAGGAGATTTCCGACAATCTCCGCCTATTTGAAATTTTCGACGCCGAAGAGGCGCGCAAGACCTTGATGCAAGCCGGCTATCGCGGCGAGAAGGCCGTGGTCGCGTTCATGGCCGCGCGTCTCGGCATGCCGTTCGTCGCCGCCGCCGTCGCCGCGTTCTACGTCTATGTGCTCGGCGCGGTGGAGACCGACAGCTTCGGCAAATTGCTCACCGTCCTGTTCGTGTTCTTCGCCGGCTCGTACCTGCCGAACGTCTTTATCCAGAACAAAAAGAACAAGCGCCAAGCGATCATCCAGTTGGCCTGGCCGGACGCCCTCGACCTGTTGCTGATCTGCGTCGAGGCCGGGATGTCGATCGAGGCCGCCTTCCAGAAGGTGAGCCAGGAAGTCGGCGCGGGCTGCTCGGAGCTCGCCGAAGAGCTCGGCCTCACCGTGGCGGAGCTATCCTATCTGCAAGAGCGCCGGCAGGCGTTCTTGAACCTCGCCGACCGCACCGGGCTTGAATCGGTGAAGGCGGTGACGACGGCGCTGATCCAGTCGGAGAAATACGGCACGCCCTTGGGCCAGAGCTTGCGGGTGCTGGCCACGGAAAGCCGGGAAGCGCGGATGCAGGAAGCGGAGAAGAAAGCCGCCGCCCTGCCGCCGAAGCTCACCGTGCCGATGATCGGCTTCTTCCTGCCGGTCCTGTTCGCCGTCATCCTCGGCCCCGCCATCCTCGGCATTATGGGGATCGAGTAGGGGCGAGCCGAGCGACGACGGTCCGACGCGGTCGGGCGGCCGCCATTAGAATTCACCAAAGCGCGCGAGGCGACTCGCGCGCTTTTTGTTTGCTGCGGCGCCCGCCGACAACGAGGCCAGCGCCCGCCCTAAAGTCCCCCAAGCCGCTAGCAATCCGACTACTGACTGCCGATGAAATTGGTGAGGCTTTCGGGCGCCGGGGCGAGGGCCTGGCAGGCCGGGGCGAGGCGGGCGTATGCGTCGAAATATTGGCGACCCCAGCGGGTCATGGGGTCGGCTGAACCCCGGGCGCGCCGGGCCATGGGCGCGCCGCGCGACGTCGGGGCGGCGACGACGCCGATCAGACTGTCGCCCAGTTCTGGGCCCGCCGCGCCGCCGGATAACGCCGCGTCGAGCCGCGGCGGGCCGATCATGATGCGGCTGTCCCGGTCGGTGAGGCCGGAGCCGGACAAGGCCGCGGTCAAGGCGCGCAGTTTCGCCAGGGCGCCGCCGTCAGCGTCCTGATCGGTCTCCTCCATATGGATCAGCACCGCGTCGAACGCGGCGGCGGCGGCCACGTTGAGGCTGCGCCGGGCGGCGCCGTCAGGGGCGAAGACTTGGCCGGCGATCCCATCCGTGGGCGGAGGGACGGTCCAGCCATGGCGGGCGCGGGTATCGGCCGGGAGGAAATCCTCGATCCGAGCCCCGGGGGCGGCGAGCAAGGTGAGATTGACATAGGCGTCGCAGCGCTCGGCCAGGAAAGTGGCGAAGGCGAGGGCCAGATTGCCCGCTGCCGGCCCATCGCCTGGCGGCGGGGCGGCGAACGGCGCGCGGCCCAGTTGCGCCGGGATCCAGCGGTTAGCGGCCACGTCCCAGGCCGCCACTCGATCGCTTGGCGTTGGGGCGGCGCGCCATGCGCATCAACGCCCAATGGCCGCGATTCGAATACGCCATCCCACACCCCTTTCGTCGGCCGCCAAACGGCGGGGTAGACATCAGTCGACGCCCGCGAGACGCCGGGCCGGGACC
>CAYWWL010000245.1:0-3656 GCA_964461925.1 uncultured Caulobacterales bacterium
ATCTCGATCAAGTTGTCGGCGGTGCCCTCGCCCACCGGCACGGCGACCGGCGTCGCCATGCAGCGTTCCCCCGCCGAGCCGAAAGCCGAGCCGATCAGCTGGTTGACGACATTGTCCATGTCCGCGTCCGGCAAGACGATCATATGGTTCTTCGCGCCGCCGAAGCACTGCACGCGTTTGTTATGCGCCGCGCCGTTCGCGTAGATATATTGCGCGATGTCAGATGAACCGACGAAGGAAATCGCCTTTACGCGCGGCTCTTCGATCAGCGCGTCGACGGATTCCTTGTCGCCATTGACGACGTTCAAGACGCCTTCCGGGGCGCCGGCTTCCATCATCAATTCCGCCAGGCGCAGCGGGACCGATGGGTCGCGTTCGGACGGTTTGTTGATGAAGGTGTTGCCGCAGGCGATGGCGACGCCGAACATCCACATGGGGATCATCGCCGGGAAGTTGAACGGCGTGATGCCGGCGACGACGCCGAGCGGTTGGCGCATGGAGTAGACGTCGATGCCCGGCCCCGCAGCTTCGGTGTATTCGCCTTTTTGCAAATGCGGAATGCCGCACGCGAATTCGATCACTTCAAGCCCGCGTTGCACGTCGCCGCGCGCGTCCGGCAGGATCTTGCCGTGCTCCGAGGACAACATGCGGGCGAGATTGTCCATGTCCTTCTCGACCAGGTCCTTGAACTTGAACATCACCCGGGCGCGGCGCTGAGGATTGGTCGCGGCCCAGCCGGGGAACGCCTTCTCGGCGGCGTCGACGGCGCGGGCGACTTCATCGCGGCTGCCAAGAGCGACTTTCGCTTGAACGTCGCCGGTGGTCGGATTGAAGACGTCGTGCCAGCGGCCCGAACCGCCGTCCACGTGGGCGCCATTGATGAAGTGTCCTAATTGCCGGTCCATATTGTCCTCACTATCGTTGGTGTCTTGATCGTTCTTGCCTTGACCGCTTCGGCCATGATTGTTCTTAGCCTTAGGCGGCGCGCATGACGGCGGTTCGCCGGGCGGCGCTGCGCGCGCATCTCGCTGACGCAGCATCAACGCTCTGTTCTTGGCGCCAGTACCTGGGGCATCGGCGCGCCCTCGTCAAGCGCGTGCGCGTCGACGCGATCGTCGCCCTGATCGTCGCCGTGATCGTCGCCCAGTTCGCCGCCGGCCGAGGCTTGCGGACCCGCGTTGAAACGGCATAACGGGGCATGGGTAAATTCGCCGCCATCATCCTCGCCGCCGGCTTTTCGCGCCGCTTTGGCGAGACTGACAAATTGTCCGCAGATCTGCGTGGCGCGCCCTTGCTGAGCCATGCGATCGCCGCAGTCGCCGCCAGCAAAGTCGCCTACCGCCGAATCGTGGTCGCGCCCGGGCGCCAAGCGTTGGTCGACGCCTGCGGCCTGGCGCCGGAGGAGCTTGTGATCAATCCCAACGCCGCGGACGGCATGGGCGCCAGCATCGCCGCCGGGATCGCCGCCATCGCCGAAGACGCCAGTCTTGATGGCGCGATTGTCGCGCTTGGCGACATGCCGGACGTCGCCCCGACCACCATTGACCGGGTGATCGCCGCCGCCGCCGACGGCGCCGTCGCCGCGCCGACCTATCAGGGCCAACGCGGTCATCCCGTGGCCTTTCCACGTGTCTTGTTTCCCGCCTTATCGACGCTGTCCGGCGACGCCGGCGCCCGGGATCTGGTGCGCGCCGCCGAGCCGCCCGCCCGCTTTGTCGCGGTGGACGATCCGGGGGTCGTGCGCGACGTGGACACGCCCGAGGATCTGACCGCAAATTGACAAGTCGCGTCCAAGGTGGGAATCGCGCCATCTGACGATGCGTCACCCATGTGGCAAGCGGGACGAGAGACGAAAGACGAGAGCATGAGCGAAGCGACTGTGATTGACGGCAAAGCGGCGGCGGCGGACGTGGTCGAGAACGTGCGCCTCGGCGTCGAACGGTTGGTGGCTGACGGCGGCGTCCGCCCTGGCCTCGCGGTGGTCCTGGTCGGCGACGATCCGGCGAGCGCGGTTTATGTCCGCAATAAAGGCAAGACCGCCGACAAGGTTGGCTTCGCCTCGCAACAGATCGACATGCCCGCCGACGCGCCGGAAGCCGATCTAGTCGCCGTCGTCGAACGCTTGAACGCCGATCCCGCCGTGCACGGCATCCTCGTGCAATTGCCGCTGCCCAAGCATATGGACGAGAAGAAGATCCTCAATCTGATCGATCCGGACAAAGACGTCGACGGGTTCCATCCGATCAATGTCGGCCGCCTCGGGGCCGGCGATCTCGACGCCGCCTTAGTCCCCTGCACGCCGGCGGGATCGCTATACCTGATCGAACGCACCCTCGGCGCGGATCTCAGCGGCAAGACCGCGGTCATTGTCGGGCGGTCGAACATTGTCGGCAAGCCCATGGCCCAGCTATTGCTGAGCCGCAATTGCACCGTCACCATCGCCCATAGCCGTACACAGAACATTGACGCCGTGACCCGCGGCGCCGATATTCTTGTCGCCGCCGTGGGGCGGCCGGAAATGGTCAAGGGCGCATGGATCAAGCCCGGCGCGACGGTGATCGACGTCGGCATCAACCGCATCCCGGCGCCGGAGAAAGGCGACGGCAAGACCAAGCTCGTCGGCGACGTCGACTACGCCGAAGCCGCAGCGGTCGCCGGCGCGGTGACCCCGGTGCCCGGCGGCGTCGGTCCCATGACCATTGCTTTCCTGATGCGCAACACCCTGACCGCCGCGCAGCGCCTGCAGGGTCGCTAAACGAACGGCGCGAGCGAGAGCGTTTAGTTGCTCGTTCAAGAATTCTTAAGCCAGGCTGACGGAATCATAGTGCGGTCGTTCCGCATTGTCGGAACGGCGCAGCGCATCGAGAACTTGTGGAGCGACGCATGACGATGTCCCGCATCGACGACATGCACGCCGCGAACGCTCGGGCCTTAGCGAGATTGCCGAAGAAATATATCGACGACCATTATGGTCGCTACGCCATCTTCAAAGATGGATGCTTGATGAGCACCCACAGCACTCATCGCGAAGCCCTCGCCGCCGGCGTGCAACATTATCCGCCTGGCGCCTATTCGGTTAAACGGATCGAGCCGCAGCCGGCGCAGATTGACGCGACCAGCGACGCCACTCACTTAACGGATCCGCCGGACCCTCGCCCCTTGACCAGGTCATAGAGCGCTTGGTTCAGGGGCGCCGCCCGGCCGGCGTCGGCGGCTGCGCGCACCAAATAGCCGGTGATGTAGTCGATCTCCGTCGGCCTTCCCTGGCGTACGTCTTCGCGCATCGAGGAGGAGTTTTCCGCGGTGGCGCGCATCACCGCCGATGCGTCCTGCCACAAGCGCGCGGCCATGTCGGGATAGCCGAGCGCGGCGGCGATGTCGGCGAGTTCGGCGGCAAGGGCGCGCGCCTCGTCGATCCGCGACGGCGCCAACAGCGCGCCATTGCGGCAGTCATATTTGACCGTCAACGGATTAATCGCGCAATTGATCATCAATTTATGGAATAGCCGTCGCCCAATGGCGGGATCCCATGTCATCCCCGCCGCGGCGAGGCCTGCGAACCAATCCGGCGGCGTCGCCGCGCCGGCGACGCCAATATGCGTGGCCCCGACGCCGGCGTGGACCAAAGCGCCCGCCGGGTCGAGATAAGCGCCATG
>CAYWWL010000246.1:0-3654 GCA_964461925.1 uncultured Caulobacterales bacterium
CAGCAGTTTGCCGGTCGATTGCGCCTGCGCCAGAGACGCGATGGTGCGGCTGTCGTCGCCAGGCTATCTCGCCGGTCAGTCGGCGGGAACCGAAGGGCTTTGGGTGACGCCGCCTGCGGACATTGCGTCGGTGATCGAGCCCTATTGGGCGGCGGGGCTCGGGGTGCGGATTCACTCCAATGGCGACGCCGCGCAAAGCGCCACGCTCGCCGCCTTAGAAAAGCTGCGCGCCGACGGCGCCGACAATCGTTTCGTCATCGAACATGCCGGGCTGATGTCGCCGGACCATGTGGCTGCGGCCGCCAAATGGGGCGCGGGCGTCTCGGCTGCGAGCCACTATGTGCATTATCTCGGCGGGCTTTATCAAAAGCCGCTTGGGCCGACCCGAGGCGCGTGGATCGAACCATTGATGTCTTTGTCCGACGCTGGGGTGCCGGTGACGCTGCATTCCGACGCGCCGTTGGCGCCGCCGACGCCTTTGCGCGCCGCGAGCGTGCACTTAACGCGCATGACCCGAGAGGGGAAAGTGCTGACCCCCGATGAACGCTTGTCGCCCTACGAGGCGTTGGAGGCGATCACCATCGACGCAGCGTACGCCCTCGGCCTTGAAGACGAAATCGGCTCGATTGCGCCGGGCAAACGCGCGGACTTCACCATCCTTGGCGCCGATCCTTTGCAGACGCCGGGCGCCGAATGGCCGGACATCGCGGTCTGGGGCGTCATGCTTGACGGTCAGAAACGTCCTTTAACGGATTAATCAACGACGACCAAGAGATTTAGGGGTAGGTACGAGCATCGGGCGACGGATTGGCGACGCGCAAATTTTTGATCGATCGAACGTGCCACACATTGCGCATCCCGCAATGCAACAATCCGTAGGCGTTGGAGTATTCGACCAATATTCGCCCGCGAATTCGAACATTGCGTCTCGGCAGTGGGAAATAGGCAACAGCCCAGAGGCGCGCTCCGAACGTCCGTGTCGTGTGAATCGCGCCCGACATTACAATTCGATCGATGCGCTTGACGCGTGCAATGAACGATACCTACACTCCCGCTCGCGACGAAGAGGGCTAGTTCAATGCGTCGTCCATCACATTCGTTCGAATGGCGATGATAACCAAAAAATAAAATTTCAATTGGGGAGAACTCCATGATTCCTAAGAACCTCCTGATAACGACTTCCGCGCTCATGCTTGGAGCGGCGTCGTCGGCCAGCGCGCAGGACGCTGAACCAGAATATCAATTGTCGATCATTAATGATTGTACGGTTGAGTGCGGCTTCCCGGACTTCGCCAACGAGGAAGAGGCCATTGAGTTTCTGCGCGCGCGTTTCGCCAATGACGGCGACGGCGGCGCCTCTCCTGGCGCGGGCGGCTCCGTAGAGGGCGCGAACGGACCTAGTGGTCTCGGTCTTGGCCTAGGCCTCGGCTTGAATGCGCCGCAGGTCGTCTATCTCGATTTCCAGCCTGGCGAACCGACGTACACGTTCGCTTTGTTCGGCGTCGCGATCACGCTGAACGACTATGTCTATACAGACGAAGATAAGGCGTTCGTCGTGGAACGGCTCGAAGCTGACTACGCTCCATACAACATCGAGTTCGTTTTGGAGGAACCGACTGAAGGCGACTATGTGACGCTTCAGTTCAACTCCAACGACAATCCTTGCGTCACGACGGCGGGCGTGTGTCCGACCGGCGGCATTTTGTTCGGTTCGGCCGGCGAAATCGATTTCGGTAACGACAATCGCTCAATCGTCGCCATCAATGACGCCAACCTTTGGCCGTATCTAAACGCTCTCGACCTCTTCTTTGGCCGCCCTGAAGGCACCTTTATCGAGGATAACGCCGGGATCGACGTGATCGGCGCGCGTACCGACGGGCCTGATGCGGTGACGCCGGCTGAGGCCGCGAAAATTGCGGTCCTCAACCAGACCGCCAATACTGGCGCTCATGAGCTTGGTCATGGCCTTGGTCTTCGTCACTATGACGCCTGGGGGCCAATCGGCGGCGGCTTGCCGTCGACCGGCGCCGTGGAGCCGACTCGGTTCGCGCCAGCCTATCTGGGGCCGTCGGACGCGGACGAAACCATCCTTCACATCATGTCGTCCGGGGCGAGCTCCGGCTTGCCGTTATCGCAATCGGCGAACGCCAATCGCTTCTTGTCGGAACGCTCCGCGATCAAGCTCGCTATCAACGAACGCGGGCGGTTCGTCACTGACGAGCAGGCCAATAGCGGTCAAGCGAGCCTGAAGAAGCTGCAGGTCGTCAACCCGATCCTCGAAGGCGACAACGCTGATGGACGCATTGACGTGCGCAACATCGTCGTGGAGGGCCGGATCGACGAATTGGGCGAGATCGACTCCCTGACGTTCGCCGGCAAGGCGGGCGAAGTATTCAATGCGGAGTTTATTTCCGACGTTGAAGGCTTCTTCTTCCCGGATTGGGATCGCGTGATCGGCAAGCTGACGTTGTATCTGCAAAACGCGAATGGGTCGCTTACCGAAGTCGCGCGCAATGACGGAGAGTTCGAGTCCTTCGACGCGTTCCTTTTGGACGCGGTCTTGCCGGAAGACGGAACCTACGTCCTGCAAGCTGAGGCGCCGAACGATATTTATCTTGGCGACGACATCAATGGCAATCCGATCATTGTGCCATTGTCCATCTTCGGTTTGACCGACGAAATGGAATACCGCACCGGCCAGTACATTCTCAACGCCTACATCGTTGAGTCGAAAAACGGCAAGGGCCCGAGCAAAATTGGCGGTCCTAAGAAATAGCGCCGTCACATAACGCTAGAATGACGCCCCGCGTTGCGACGCGGGGCGTTTTTTTTAATTGGGCCCGGGCGGATATAGTCGATGCTCGTAGCCAGTCGGCGCTAGGACACTGAAGAATTCAGCACCATTCGTGTGCTGATCTCAGTAACGCCGTCGAGCGCGGCGAGCCGTTCGCGCAAGACTGAAATCTCCTCTGCGGTGTCGCACTCGCAATAGACCAGCATGTCGATATCGCCCGACAAGCAATAGGCGCCTTCGACCCCAGGCATGGCGTGGATCTCCTCGGCGAGGCGGCTTTGCGCGCTCGCTGCGACGAAACTCACGGACAAAAAGGCTCTGGCCTGCGGGACCGCCGCGCGATCGATTCGAATGGTGTAGGCTTTGATCACGCCGCGCTCCTCGAGCTTGGCGATACGGTCGTGGGCGGCGCTGCGCGATAAGTCCGCGTCGCGGGCAAGCGACACCAAACTTGCCCGGGCGTTTTTCTGCAGCGCGCGCAATAACGCGATGTCTTTTTCGTCGAGACCTTTCATGGGCGTTTCCTATAGGCGTTCAGGGGCCGAGCCGGAGCCGGCAATTTGTCGGCGCCGCCGGAAAGTATCCTGCGTCGATCGCGTAAAGCGGGTGGCGGGTGGACGCACGGGCTGCGACATTGGGGCGACGCCGAGAGAGGTTACTATGGAATTTGCGACATTCATAATCTTCGCCATGACGACGCTGGTGGTGGTCTCGTCGCCCGGGCCGGCGGCGATCACGATTGCGTCCCAGGGCGCCGGCAATGGCGTCTGGCGCGCGCAACGCGGCATCGCTGGCGTCGCGTCCGCCAATGCCGTCTATTTTTTGTTGTCGGCCACTGGCGTCGCTTCGCTGATCATCGC
>CAYWWL010000247.1:0-3591 GCA_964461925.1 uncultured Caulobacterales bacterium
CGCGCGCGCTCACGGGCCTGGACGATGCGCTCGGCCGAAAGGGTCAGCTGACGGTCTTCGCTCCCACGGACGCCGCGTTCGAGCGCCTGCTCGAGCGGCTGGAAATGACGAAAGAGGAGCTCTTCGAGGATCAATGGCAGATTGCGGATCGACACGCGCTCCTCGAGAAGCAGACGCAGAACGCTCTGCACCAAATCCACCGGCGTTTTCTCCGGCATGTATTCGTCGATGATCTTGCGCGTCTCGTCGGCCCGGGACTTGTCGGAATTGCTGACCACGGCGTCGAGGATACGGCGCAAGGCGCGACGGGTGAGCAGACGGCCGAAATTGCCTTTCACCGTCTCCAGCAAATGCGTCGCCAAGACCTCCACCGGGGAGATCACTGACGCGCCGCTAAGCTCCGCCTCTTCGGCGCGCGCTTCGTCGATCCACCGCGCTGGCGCGCCATATACCGGTTCTTTCACGTCTTCGCCGGGGATCGGGCACGGCGCGTCGTCGCGCAACAACACCAGCACAGAGGATGGCCTTAAGATGTTCGCGGCGACGCTCACCCCATGAATTCGGATATTGTATTCGCCCTGGGGCATGGCGCCATTATCGGTCAAGCGGACCCCCGGCAGCACGAAGCCGAAGGACGAGGCCACATGCCGGCGGATTTTCTCGATCCTGGTGTCGAGACCTTCGTCGCCCTGCAACAGGGCGCCGACGAGGTTCGGCGCGAACTCCACATGGATTTCGTCAAGATCGAGCAGATCGCCCAAGGTCGCTTCGGGCTGCTCCGGCGCGATCTCTTCTTCGGGCGCGTCGTCTTCCGCTTTGGCTTGCTGCTGCATTTGGTAATAGGCAGCGCCGCCAAGGCAGCCGGCGGCGAGCATGAAGGGCAAGAACGGCAGGCCTGGCAAGAAGCCGAAGATCGCCGCGAGCACGGCGACGGTGCCAAGGGCGGCCGGATGCTTGCCCAATTGTCCGAACACGGCCTGGTCCACGGCGCCGGTGACGCCGCCCTTCGACAGCAACAAGCCGGCGGCGATGGAGACGATGACCGACGGGATTTGCGAGACCAGACCGTCGCCGACGGTGAGGATCGAATAGGTGCGGATCGCTTCGTCGAAGCCCATGCCGTGGGCGCCGACGCCCATGGCGAGGCCCATCACCAGGTTCAACAGGGTGATCAACAGGCCGGCGATGGCGTCGCCTTTGACGAATTTCGAGGCGCCGTCGAGAGAACCGAAGAACGTGGTTTCTTCTTGTTCGGTCCTGCGCCGCTCCACCGCCTCGGCGTGGGAGATGGCGCCGGCGGCGACGTCGGCGTCGATCGCCAACTGCTTGCCCGGCATGCCGTCCAAGGCGAAACGCGCGCCGACTTCCGCCATCCGCCCTGCGCCTTTGGTGATGACCATGAAGTTGACGATCAAGAGAACGCAGAAAATCACCAGGCCGAGAAAAATATTCCCGTCCATGATGAACATGGCGAAGCCGTTGATGACGCTCCCCGCCGCTTCCGGACCGGTATGGCCCTGGCCGATGATCAGCTTGGTCGAAGAGACGTTAAGCGCCAGGCGCAACAGCAAGGACGCCAACAGGATCGTCGGAAAAGACGAGAAATCGAGCGGGCGTTCGATGAACAAGGTCACCGTGAACAAGAGGATCGCCAGGGAGAACGAGGCGGTCAGGCCAAGATCGAGCACCCAGGGCGGCACCGGCAAGATCATCATGGCGATGACCGCCATTAAGGCGACCGCCATCATCACGGTGGGCTGGAGGATCGAATTGAGGCTAAAACTGGTCGGCACAGGAACGCCTTACGCTAAATGCAAGAGGCCCCAAAGGGGCCGTTTCGTTAACCGATGATCTGCGGAACAATTCGTTCCAGGAACAAATTCATCAGCGTCTTCAACATGTAGTCCGCGGAGAGCCAGAACACGACCAGCATCGCCGCCAGTTTCGGCACGAAGGTCAGGGTCATTTCCTGGATTGAGGTCAAGGCTTGGAACAGGCCGACCGCGATGCCGACCACGAGCGCCGTCGCCAATAGCGGCATCGCCATCATGAAGCCGGACATCAAGGCTTCGCGCAAGAGATCGAGAATAGGACCTTCCACCGAAGACCTCCCTTTGAATTAGCCTTAAATTGGCATCCGGAGAATTTCTTGATAGGCCTCGACGACCTTGTCGCGGACCGTCACCGCGGTCTCCACCGCGAGCTCGGCCACGGCCAAGGCTTCGATCACCGAATGCGGATCGGCTTCGCCGACGATCATCTGGCTCGCCGCCTTCTCGCCCTTCGCCACCGCTTCGGCGACATTGCGGGCCGCGTCGGCGAAATCGCCGCCGCTTTGTTTGGCCGCGCCGCTCTGATTGGCTTCCGCGCCGGAAGATTGGTCGGCGTTCTGCAACCGCCGGGCGGCGGCGTACGCCGATGAAGCGCCTGTAGGATCAATCGCCATCGCTCGGCCTCCTATTGCCGGATCAGGTCAAGCACGCTGGAGTACATCCGCCGCGCTTGCTGAAACATGGATACGTTCGCCTCATAGGTCCGCCCCGCCTCGCTGGCGTCGTTCAACTCGGTCATGACGTTGACGTTCGAGCCTTCGACGATGCCGCGTTCGTCGGCGAGCGGATGGAACGGCGAATAGGTTTCGCTGAACGGCGCCGACGACAAGATCGTGTCGCCCACGGTGACCCGGGAGATCCCGTCGCCGCTCATGGCGTCCATTTGCGTGTCGAAAGTGAGCATTTTGCGCTGATAGCCGGGCGTGTCGGCGTTGGCGATGTTCTCGCCGACGGTCTGCAGCCGCGTCGATTGCGCGTTCATCCCGCTCGATGCGTACGCGAATGTGTTCTCAAATACGTTCATCGTCGGCCCTTACCTTTCCTGTCTTACCGGCCCAGGCTCATCTTCAAGATGTCCATGGTCTTGCGGTAAATCGCGATCGCCGCGTCGTGGCGACCTTCGGTTTGCGCGCTCTTCATCAATTCTTCCTGCAGCGAGACGGTGTTGCCGTTCGGCGACGCGGTCGTCGGGTTGCGAATTTCGCTGGCGCGCCACTCGACGCTCGACCCGAAGTCGCGGTTTTGTGCGTAGACAGAGTTAAAGTCTTGGATGTCTTTGGCGACATAGCCAGGCGTGTTGGCGTTCGCGATATTCTCCGCGATGACCTGGTGGCGCATGGCGGAGTGGCGCGCGAGGGCGGACGCATCGCGTAGGATCGTCAACTCATCGAACATTTTTCCGCTCCAAAGTTGCTTTGTTAACGTTAATCTAAACGTCACTATGCGATTTAAATTTGAATGATTGATTAACTGCTTAAATCGGTTCGAATTTCTTTGAGGGACCCGTCATATCCATGAACCCTTCGTTAACGCAGAGCCTGGCCGCCCGCGCCGCCGACGTCGCGATCGCCAAAATTTGGGGCCGCGTGGTCGCCATTGACCAGACCACGGTGCGCATCGCCGGTCTGAACCGGATCGCCAGCGCCGGCGACGGCGTCGCCATCATCGCCCGGGCCGGCGCGTCGGGAGGCGAGAAGACCATTCTCGGCGAGATCATCTCCATGGATAAGGACGCGTGCATCGTCTACGCTTATGACAG
>CAYWWL010000248.1:0-3587 GCA_964461925.1 uncultured Caulobacterales bacterium
GCGGCTTTAATGATGTCGGCGGCTTTTTCGCCGATCATGATCGACGGGGCGTTGGTGTTGCCGCCGATCAGGGTCGGCATGATCGACGCGTCGGCGACGCGCAGTCCTTCGACGCCGCGCACCCGCAAGGTCGGATCAAGCGGCGCATTGCCTTCGGCGCTCATGCGGCAGGTTCCCACAGGATGATAGATCGTGTCGGCGCGTTCGCGGATGTCGGCGATCAGGCCAGCGTCGTCGACGTCCATCGGCGCATAGAGCGATTTGCCCACATGCCCGGCGAGCGACGGCGCTTGCATAATGCGAAACACCATCCGCGCGCCTTTCATCAGGCGATCAAGATCGTCCGGGTCCGATAGGAATTTGGGATCGATCTCCGGCGGCGTCGACGGGTCGGCGTTGGCCAGGCGGACATGGCCGCGGCTCTTCGGGCGCAAGACGCAGACATGGCAGGAAAGCCCGCCGCCGAAGTGTTTCTTGCGGCCGTGATCGTCCACCAGGCCGGGCACGAAGTGCAATTGAATGTCCGGCTCGTCGAGGGTCGGATCGGTCTTCAAGAAGCCGCCGGCCTCGGCGAGGTTCGAGCTGAAAACGCCGGAGTCCTGTTTTTTGAATTGCTGATACGCGCCGGGCACCCGCATGGCGAAGTCAGGCGATAGGCCGACGGAGTCCTTTGACGACGAGGCGAATAGGGCCGTGTAGTCGAGATGATCTTGCAGATTGAGTCCGATCTCCGGCGAGTCAACGATCACGTCGACGCCATGCTCGCGCAAATGCGCGGCCGGACCGATTCCTGACAGCATCAACAATTGCGGCGATTGGAACGCGCCCGCCGAGAGGATGACTTCCCGCCGGGCACGGACGGCTTTGCGGTCGGCGCCCAAAAGCTTCTTGTTGTAGAAGGCGACGCCGGTCGCCCGCGCGCCGTCGAAGAGAACCCGCTCTGCATGGGCGCCGGTCTCCACATGGACGTTGGCTCTCTCCATCGCCGGATGCAGATAGGCGACCGCCGCGGAACAGCGCCGCCCATTGCGCTGGGTGACCTGGTAATAGCCGACGCCTTCCTGCGCCGGGCCGTTAAAGTCGTCATTCTTCGGCAGCTGCAATTCCTCGGCCGCGTCGAGAAAGGAATCCGACAGCGGATTATTGTATCTCAGATTAGAGACGCTGAGCGGGCCGTCGTCGCCATGCAAGGCCGACGCGCCGCGTTCATTATTCTCCGCCTTCTTGAAATAGGGCAGAACGTCCGACCAGCCCCAGCCGTCGGCGCCCCGGGCCGCCCACTCGTCATAGTCCGAGGCGACGCCGCGAATATAGATCATGGCGTTGACCGCGCTCGAACCGCCGAGGGTGCGCCCGCGCGGCTGATAGCCGATACGATCGTTTAAATGTTCCTGCGGAGTCGTTTCGAACGACCAATTGCGCGAATGCTTCTCCATCCAAAAGGCGAACCCGATCGGCACGTGGATGAAAGGGTGGTTATCTTTTGGTCCCGCTTCAAGCACGCAGACCGTGACCGTCGGATCCTCGCTGAGGCGCGCGGCGAGGGCGCAGCCGGCCGACCCGGCGCCAACAATCACATAGTCGAATTCACCGATCTCGTCGCGATCGGTCGTAGATGTCGCCGCCATCGTCCGCTCCCATTTTTGTCTCTGACGCTGCTGCGTTCTTTTGTTATTGCGACGATAGGTCGGGGCTCTTCAGCTTGTCTAGAGAACGGAGCAGCCGCTCATTGGCGGTCGGCCAGTTGCTTATCATAGCGGCGCACCCTACATCTGGCGCTTCTAAGAAAAGGATTGCGCGCCCATGGTGATGATCGCTTACGTCGTCGACTCGATTTTAAGCCTGTATACGTTCGTCATATTCGCCATGGTGATCATGAGCTGGCTGATCTCGTTCAACGTCATCAACCGCCACAATCAGATCGTCGACGCGATTTGGCGCACTTGCACCGCCTTGACCGAACCGTTGCTCCGGCCGATCCGCAATGTCATGCCGAACCTCGGCGGCATCGACATTTCTCCCATCGTGCTGTTGATCGCCGTCGGCGCGCTGCGCCGCGGGCTTTCCCATTACGTGTTTGGGCCGGCGATCAGCGCCGGTCTTTAGGCGGCGCTGTCCTTTAATCAATCGGTCTTGCGGACTTTGACGGCCGGACGCGGATCATGCGCACGGGTTCGGCAATCGCGCGTGAATTTTGCCCACTGCCTTGGCCATTTCCTCGGTCCATTCTAGGTCGAACGCCGCGAACGCTGCGTCGAGCTGCGCCATGCCCCGGGCGCCGAAAATGGTCGAGGTGACAAATGGACGGGTGTCGACGAATTTCAGGGCGAGGGCGGCGGGGTCGACGTTGAATTGCTCGCCGAGGGCGACATAGGCGCGGATCGCTTCGTCGGCTGATGCGGTCTTATAGCGATCGAGGCGACCATAAAGCGCGCCGCGCGATCCCTCCGGCAAGGCGCCGTCGAGATATTTGCCCGATAGCACCCCTTGGGCCATCGGCGAATAGGCGAGCAGGCCGACCTTTTCTTCGATAGCGATTTCCGCGAGCCCGGTTTCGAACCGGCGGTTCAACAAACTGTAGGCGTTTTGGATCGACTGGATCCGCGGCAGGTCGCCATTGGCGGCGCAGCGCAACATCGACGTTACGCCCCAAGCGGTTTCATTGGACACGCCCACATGGCGGATTTTGCCTTCTTTCACCAAATCGCCGAGCACGCCGAGAGTTTCTTCAAAGCTTGCGCCGCGATGGCTGAAATGGACATACCCTTCCATATCGGCGCCAAAGTTCTGCACGTTCCGGTCGGGCCAATGGGTCTGATAGAGGTCGATATAGTCGGTTTGAAGATTGCGCAGGCTACGCTCGACGGCGGTGCGGATCTGGCCGGGACTGAGGTCGGTTTTCTTCCCGTCGCGGATCCAGGTCATGGGCGAAGGGCCGGTGACCTTAGTCGCCAGCACGATCTTGTCGCGCACGCCGCGTTGTTTCATCCAGGCGCCGACAATGCGCTCGGATTCGCCTTGGGTCTCCGGTTTTGGCGGCACGGTGTAAAGTTCCGCGGTGTCGAAGAATGTGACGCCGCGGTCGAGGCAGACATCCATTTGCTGTTCGGCGTCGGCGGCGGCGATCTGCTCGCCATACATCATGGTGCCAAGGCAAAGGGCGGATACGGCGATGTCGGTGTCGCCGAGCTGACGGTGTTCCAAGTCTCTCTCCAAATTCTTTGGGTAATAGCTAAGCTTACTTGTCTAAGCCATTGAATTACATGAAATGTGGCGGCTTTGCCTTATTCCTTGTGCCGGCGTTGAAAACGCGCTGTCGAGACCCAATATACGGTACAAATCAGGAATTGTTTCATGGCGTTCAAAATTAAACGACATTTTCTTGCTGCGGCTTCCGCAGTGGCGGTGGCCACCGCGCCGGCGGCGGCGGCGGTAATTGATACCGCGCCGACGCAAATCGTCGCCGCTGCGGCGACTGACGCCCCCGCGACGGCGGACGAGCCGGCCGCGCTCGTGACGCCGAAACGGATGATATTGGGCGCCAGCGCGATGGCGGTGTTAGCGGCCTTAATCAAACTCACCGGCTT
>CAYWWL010000249.1:0-3570 GCA_964461925.1 uncultured Caulobacterales bacterium
CCCCCCATCGGACCATGACATAGACTTTCCTTTTGCAGCATGTGCGCGTCGATGCAGGTCCAGTGGCGATCATCGCCCCGCGGGAATTGCTTCTCGACGGTGAGCGCGGCAAACAGAGGCAATGCACATCCTGAGTTTCGATACCGCGCTGCAAACGTGTTCTGTCGCCATCATAAGGGGCGACGAGACGGTGTTCGATAAATTCTATTTATTAGGGAAAAATAACGCGGAAACACTACCTATACTAGTATTCGACGCCCTAAAATCCACCAAGACCAGGATCGCCGATCTCGACCGCGTGGCGGTGGTGCGCGGACCGGGAAGCTTCACCGGCCTGCGCACGGGCCTGGCGTTCGCTCGCGGCCTGGTGCTGGGAACCAAAGCCATTGCGATTGGCGTCACGTCGACCCAGGCCCTCGCCGCAAGCCATCCAGCGCCGCCTCAAACGGTGACGGCGCCGGTTATCGACGCCCGTCGCGGCGAGGTCTTCGCCGCCGCCTATGACGCCGCCCTGAATGAAATCATCGCCCCGTTCGCCGCCGCGCCGGCCGTCGCGCGGGCGCGATTGCTCGAAGGGCTTAGCGATGGTCCGGCGCCGACGCCTGTGCGCCTGATTGGTTCCGGCGCCA
This sequence comes from uncultured Caulobacterales bacterium, assembly GCA_964461925.1. GTDB lineage: Bacteria > Pseudomonadota > Alphaproteobacteria > Caulobacterales > Parvularculaceae > MED-G105. The sequence continues at coordinate 630 of CAYWWL010000249.1, forward strand.
AACTCATCCCCGATCCGCCCGCGTGTTGGCGCCGCGAAGACGACGCCGACGCGATCGATCCAGTGGCCCTGGCGCGTCTCGCCGCCGCCGCGCCCATCCCGACGGACCCGCCCCAGCCGCTCTATTTACGCGCTCCCGACGCGAAGCCGAGCGCCGCCGCCTTGTTCCAAGGACTGCCGACATCGTGACCGCTGGCGCGCCTTTCCACATCCGCGGCGCAACGGCGCGCGACGCCGACGCCCTTAGCGCTTTGGAAGCGGCTTGTTTTGGCGCCGCGGCTTGGGGCGATGGACAGATCGCCGAGGCGGTGTCCATGGACGGGGTTTCGGTCTTAGTGGCCGAGCGAGCCCGCGGCGACGGGCTCGTCGGGTTCGCCCTATGGCGCGGCGTCGCCGATGAAGCGGAGATCTTAACCGTCGGGGTAAAACCATCGGCGCGCCGCGCCGGCCTCGGCGCACAGCTGTTGGCGGAAATGCTGATGGCGAGCCGCGCCGCGGGGGCGAAGGCGCTATTCTTGGAGGTCGCCGAAAGCAATGCGGCGGCGCGCGCGCTATACGCCAGGGCCGGCTTCGCAGCCATTGGCGAACGCCCGCGCTATTATCGTAATGGCGACACCGCCATCGTCATGCGTCGAGACCTTGTCGCGCCGCCCGGCTAGAACGCCTCACGCGATTTAGTTGCGGGCATTGATCGCCCTATGGTAGTCGAGCAGCAGACCAGCGCTCTGAAGCGCCCCCGCCGCCGAAACATGGAAGTTCGCTATGGACCGCCTCGAAAAGATCTGCATCGCCAAAGGCATGCGCATGACCGAACAAAGGCGGGTTATCGCACGCGTCTTGTCGCTTGCCGACGATCATCCGGACGTGGAGGAAATTCACCGCCGCGCCGCTGAAATCGATTCTCGAATTTCGATCGCGACCGTTTACCGAACCATGCGCTTGTTCGAAGAATCCGGCGTCGTCGAGCGGCATGACTTCCAGGACGGGCGCTCGCGGTACGAAGAAGCGTCGGACGATCACCATGACCATCTTATTGATCTGCGCACCGGCGCAGTGATTGAATTCGTCAATGAAGAGATCGAACGCTTGCAAGAGCGCATCGCGCGGGAGCTTGGCTACAAGCTCGTCGAGCATCGGCTGGAGCTATATGGCGTGCCGCTGGACAGCGACGACGCCGACAAATCATAGCGGGCGGCACTAGCGAGGTAGGGCTTGAAAGCCTGTGGGGCTAGCAATAGGCGGCGTCGCGGATCCGGCCTTGGCCATGCGCCTGCACCAGCACCAAACACCCCTTCTCCTCCAGCGTCGGCGCTGACAGCTCGAGCGTCCGCTCGCCGGTCATTTGTTCCGCAATCGTCTCAAATTCAGTGACAATGTTCACTTCGTCGAACAAAAGCCCCTTGTTCGCGCCCGAAGGAATAACCGTCCGCATCTCGCGCAAATAAGTGACGCGGATAACGTCATGGGGCTGATCGCCGACATTGACCCGAATCTGGCCTGGCGGAACCGCGTCGCCGCGAACGATCGCCGGGGCGCCTCCTCCGGATCTGTCGCTGAGCAGTTTTTGGATTTTCTTTTCTTTCGACCCGACGACGCTTTCGACGCCGTTGATCACCGCTTGCGGGGTGAACACCGTAGCGCGACCGCGCAGGCGCTTATTGTACGCCCGCTGCCGATCGGTGAAGGCGGCGTTTGAGTACGGATCGCGCCAATGACCTTTGTTCTTCATCGGCATGCGGTCCCAATAGTCAACATGCCAGCTCAGCGGGATGACGTTCTCATCCTCGGCCACCGACCGTAAAATATCGACCGCTGGCGGGCACGCGCGGCAAGCTTGCGACAAAAACAGCTCGACGACCACTGGACCCGCCGGCGCCGTCGACGGACCGGCGTCCGCGCTTGCAGTATCGGCGGGATTGGCCGAAACGGCGGATAAACCAAGGGCGCTGAGAGAAACAGCCAGAAAGCAACGACGTAACACCATGCCATCCAAAAACCGGTTTTAGCGCCAATGATCAAGGGCCTGGCGCTCACGTTGCCGCGAGCGACGATGAGATTCCCGCCCTCAGGACCATCCGCCCCAGGGACGGCTTGCGTGTTGCCATGGGCGACACCGTGTCCCATAAGCACAAATCCGAAGCCGAATAACCAAAGAGCCGCCCATGACGCGCGATGCCGCCGCGCCACAACCATCGAAGACACAGCCGAAACGATCGGTCTATATCAAGACCTATGGCTGCCAGATGAACGTCTATGACAGCGAGCGCATGGCCGATCTCCTGCGCCCGCTTGGCTATGCCCGCGCCGATGGCCCGGAGACCGCTGACCTGGTGGTTTTGAACACCTGCCATATTCGGGAAAAGGCCGCCGAAAAGGTTTATTCCGAGCTCGGTCGGCTGCGAAAGCTGAAAGAAGGCCGGGCCGACAGTGGCGGCGACGAGATGAAGATCGCCGTGGCCGGCTGCGTCGCCCAGGCCGAAGGCGCTGAAATCAAAGCCCGGGCGCCGGTGGTCGACATGGTGTTCGGCCCGCAATCCTACCATCAATTGCCGGAAATGCTGGCCAAAGCCGCCCGTCGCGACGGCGACGTGCTGCACACCGATTTCGACGTCGACGAGAAATTCGATTTTCTCGCCTCCGCGCGCAAACCAGACGGACCGACGGCGTTCCTCACGATCCAAGAGGGTTGCGACAAGTTCTGCACCTTCTGCGTGGTGCCCTACACCCGCGGCGCCGAGGTTTCGCGCCCGGTCGACCATATCGTCGCCGAAGCCAGAGGATTGGTCGCTCAAGGGGTGCGGGAAATCACCTTGCTGGGACAAAACGTCAACGCCTGGCATGGCGCGGCCCCGGCGGGCGCCGACGGCGACGACGCTTGGGGCCTTGGCGAACTGTGCCGGCATTTGGCGCTGATCGACGGGCTCGATCGAATCCGGTTCACC
>CAYWWL010000250.1:0-3563 GCA_964461925.1 uncultured Caulobacterales bacterium
CCCTTCTCGCAGTTCAGCGCCTTGGCAAATACCCGCGCCAGCGACGTTTTCCCGACGCCGCGCGACCTCGGCGCAGATCGCCGGCGCGTGCTTTTGCAAACTGGTGACCAACGTCTCTTTGATCAGCACATAGAAATTTTGCTCTTCCTTGCGCATGGACCCGACTTTGGTGGCCAAGGGACCGACCACGCCATAGGCCAAGAAAACCCCCAAGAAGGTGCCGACCAGAGCGCCGCCGATCATCTGACCGAGGACTTCCGGCGGTTTGTCGATGGACGCCATGGTTTTGATCACGCCGAGAACGGCGGCGACGATGCCCAGCGCCGGCAGCGCGTCGGCCATGTTCTGCAGCGCATGGGCGCCGTGCTGGCTGTCATGGTCGAGGGCTTCGAGCTGCTTCTCGAACAGCTCCTCCACCTGATGGGCGTTGTCGAAATTCATCATCATCGACCGGATCGTGTCGCAGATCAGCTCGACCGAGGTCTTGTCCTTGGCGATGCGCGGATACTTGCCGAACACGCTCGAGCCTTCGGGATTTTCAATGTGCTCTTCAATCGCCACCGGACTTTGCCGGGCGATCACAACTAATTCGTATAGTAAGCAAATAAGGTCGCGATAGTCGCTCTTCTTCCATTTCGGCCCGGTCAGCGCCATCATCACGTCGCTGCCCGTATGCTTAATCGTGCCGAAGTCATTGCCCATGATGAAGGCGCCGGTGGCCGCGCCGCCGATCATCATCATCTCATAGGGCAAGGATTTGAAGATAATCCCCATTTTCCCGCCGGCCAGCGTGTAGCCGCCGAACACCATGGCGAGAAGAAAAACAAGGCCAATTATAATGCCCATCGCTCGATCACCGTCCCGATAAGATTTACATAAGCTTGCGCTTATTAATCACTATTGACGTATACGGTTAATTTTTGCTCAAGCGATCGAGCGTTTTTGATTAATTATTGAGATTGCGCCCAGCGATGATGACGCTGACGGCGTAAGCCTTTTGCGGATCCATGCTGGCGAGGATCGCGGCTGCGCTTTCAGGACGGATTTCGGTTAAGAAACCCGCCGCGAAGCTCGGCTCCATGGCGTCGAAAATCGCGCCCGCCTGGGTCGGCTTCATATTGGCGTACATATTGGCGAGGGATTTGATGTCCTCCCCTGACGCTGCTTCCAGCCGCTTGGCGACGTCGGCCAGCGCCATTTGCGCCTTCTCCAATTCGCCGATTTTCGCCGTGACCCGTTCTTCAACCGCGTTCAAGGTCTGTTCGCGCTCGTCCAATTCCTTGATCCGGCGCTCAATTTCCGCGGTGCGTTTCTTGATGATCGCTGTCAGGCTGACGAAATCGTCATTGTTCGCCACCGGATCATGGGTCGGCTCGACGTCTTTCGGCGCAGCGGCTTTCGGCGCGTGATCGTCGTCATGATGATCGTCGCTCTTGCTCGCATGTTTTTCGTCGCCGCGCTTTTTCTCGGCGTGGTCGTCGCCATGGGTGTCGTCGGCGTGCGCGTCGTCGGCATGGCCGGCTTTCGCCTTCATGTCGGCGGCGGCGATGCGCACGGGACCGCCGGTTCCGGCGTCTTCCATACGCTTGGCCACTTCCTCGCGGACGTCGCCCACCGTGCCGATCGCGCGGCTGACGAAGGCTAGGGAGAAAATCGCGGTGATGATTAGCAGAATGCTCGGTTTCATGCGGACATCCTTCCCAGCGAAATAAAGTCGCGATCAGCGCTCGCCGGCTTGGCCCCGTCTGGAGCGTCGGCGGGCGCGTCAGCCGCCGGCGCCGCCGCTTCCGGCGCGTCTTCCGCGGCTTCCTCCGACCCAGCGGCGACCGCATCGTTCTCGGCGCCGTCTTCCGGCTTCCATTCGATCTCGAAATCTTCGTCCTCGTCGTCGAACAGATCGCCGTCGATATCGACGTCGTTCTCCGCCACCGGGGCCGCTTCAATCTCTTCTTCGACCTCAGGATCCGGCTGGGGCTCAGGCTGGGGCTCAGGCTGCGGTTCTTGCTCGGGCGCCGCCGCTTCAGGCTCGGGCTGTGGTTCAGGCTGAGGCTCAGGCTGAGGCTCGGGCGCTGGTTCGATCTCGGCGCCGACAGTGAACGCCACCGGGGCCATTTGCACCGCCATCGGCGCGACCGGCTCGGCCTGGACCGGCGCCGACCGGGCCGCCTCCAGCTCCGCGAGCAAAACCCGGGCGTCCTCCACGAGCGGGCCGAGGCGCTCGATCGATTGTTCGGCGGCCATATGCGAATGGGCGATGGCGCGCTTGGCCTCCTCGACGGATTTCGACAGCGAGGCGAGGCTCGCGGCGATGCCGTTGCGCGTGCTTTTCAGCTTCTTCAATCGTTGGCTCAAGGACCAGCAATAGAAACAGGCGCACAGGCTCGCGGCCAATAAGAGAAAATCTGCGATCAACGCCATGGTTCGCCTCAATCCAAAATAAAGTCGGTGACCAAAACGCCCTGGATCGATTGATCCGGAGCGACGATCCGCAACCGTCTAGCGATATGGGCGCGCACCCGCGCCATCGCCGCTGGAGATTCAAAGTCGCGCGCGTCCGCCGCGCGCAAATAGGTGTTCAAGACATCGCGAAATTTCGGCAGCAAGGCCAGAAGATCTTTTTCGTATTCCGGGTCCGCTTCGATCACCAAGGTGATTTTAAGACGGTTGGCCTTCGCCTCCGGCCCTAAAGAAACGATTAACGGTTCGATCGGGACATAGACGCTGCCGCCGCCCTCGCCGTGGCCGTCTTTGCCCTTCTTGTCTTTTTTCTCTTTCTCTTTTTTCTTTTTGTCTTTTTTCTTCGCGTCCTTCTTGTCGTCGCCATGATCATCAGACTTGTGATCATCTTTGGCGTGTTCGACGTCAGGACCGGCGCCGCCTGCGGGCGCCAGGGCGAATGCGGCCGCGCCGGAGATCAGCGCAAGCACGACAGCGCCGCCGATTGCGATCAGCGGGCTCATGCCTTTTTTCTTAGGCGTCTCTTCAATCTCTTCGGCTTCCGCCATGTCCGGGCCTCGTTCTCGATTAGCGCGAATGCAATCTTTATAGACAAGGACTTCTAAACCTAATGTTAAGGCTGTCTGCGCAAGTTGTGATTGTTCCAAATCGGTTCGCGCCGATCTGAACGCTGGGAAGAAATCGCCGCGTCGTCCTAAACGGTCTGGAAAATCGAGATCAGGGACGCCGGAACATTGGGGATAGGCAGGACCATCCGTATGCGCGACTTATTGTCGATCTGGTCAAATCTAGACACGCAGAAGCGAGCAATGCTGATTGGCGCGCTCGCCGCCGCCGCGACCGCCATCACGTTCATGACGAACGCGGCCCGCACGCCTGAGATGACGCTTCTATATGCAGGGCTCGAACCGAGCGTCTCCGGCGATATCGTCGCCGCCCTGGAGCGCATGGACGTGCAAACCGACGTCAAAGGCGACGCGATCTACGTGCCGTACCCGGATCGCGACACGGCGCGGCTCGCTCTCGCCCGGGAAGGCCTGCCGGCGCAAAGCCAAGCCGGCTACGAATTGCTCGACGATCTCAATGGCTTCGCCACCACGTCGGAA
>CAYWWL010000251.1:0-3555 GCA_964461925.1 uncultured Caulobacterales bacterium
CTCTTTCCAGGTTGAAAACCTGGCGTCCTAACCGATAGACGAAGGGCCCGCGGCGCGCTGTTCAAAAGCGAGCGCGCTCTATAAGCGAGGAAGCGCCCAGATGGCAAGCTTTTTCCGACGGGAATTGGCCATTCTTTGGAAAAATCAGATGCTGCCGGGCTCCTTCGCTCATGATGCTGCCGGGCTCCTTCGCTCATTCCGCAGGCATGGCGTCGACGATCTGCAGCTGCGCCGCGTCGCCGCCACGCCAATCATCGGCGCTGACCCGGCCGGCCACATGCACCGCTGGCGCATTGCTGAGAATATCGCCGAGGCGTTCGCCAATAGCGCGAAAAGCGATCGCCCGGACGCTTTGGCCGCCGCCATCGATGAAATTGACGGACAAATGATTGACCCCCACTGGGCGCACAGAGGCGATGGAAAGGTCCCTAATCACGAATACCGGTTCTGGATTATCCGGCCCAAATGGCCCAGCTTGCGCGATATCGTCGACGAAACGGCGACTGACTGACGATGCCGCGATGACGGCGTCAATACTGCGGCGACGGTTGTTGATCGCTGCATGAACGAAAGGGGCGAGCCGCGGCGCGAGAAAATCCCGCAGGGCGTCAATCTTGTCCGCATCGACGGTAAGTCCCGCCGCCATTTCATGACCGCCGCCTGCGACCAAAACGCCGGCTTGGCGGGCTGCGACAATCGCACCGCCGAGATCGACTCCAGAAAGCGAGCGCCCAGAACCTTTGCCTACCCCATTGTCGAGGCCGATCACCAATGTCGGTCGCGCATATTTGTCCTTGAGACGGCCAGCGACAATGCCGACGACGCCGGGGTGCCAACCTTCCCCTGCGACGACAATGACCGGATCGTCGCGGCGTCCGCTGGTCTCGATTTGCGCGATCGCCTCGGTCTGCACTTGACTTTCGATCGCCTGCCGCGAGGCGTTCATTTCATGCAGGCGATTGGCCAACTCGATGCGTCGGTCGGGATCCTCGGTGGTGAGGAGCTCAAAAGCTTGTTGCGCGTGGCCGACACGGCCCGCGGCATTGATTCTGGGACCTAATTGAAACCCGAAGGTATAAGACGAGTACGGTGTTTTTGCGCCAGCGGCGTCGGCCAAGGCTTTAAGGCCGAGATTGCCGATCGGCGCGGCGAGCGCTTTCAACCCTTGTGCGACGATCACTCGGGCGAGCCCGGTCATCGACATGACGTCGCAAACAAGCCCTAGCCCAGCGAGATCAAGGAAGGATTTTAGGTCCGGTTCCGGCGTCGCCGCCGCGAAATACCCGGCGTTGCGCAAGGATCGGTTCAACGCCACCACCGCCATAAAGGCTAGCCCGGCGGCGGAAAGATTGGTCAGGCCAGAGGCGTCGCTCGGCTTTTGCGGATTGACCACGGCGATGGCTTTCGCCGGGCCTTCGTCATCCATCAAATGATGATCGATGACCACCATATCCAGACCGAGATCGCTCGCCGCGTCGACCACGTCATGGGCGGCGGCGCCGCAATCGACGGTGACGACGACGCTTGCGCCGCGCGCTTGCAATTGCTCCATGGCGCCGACGGACGGGCCATAGCCTTCGGTTAGTCGATCTGGCAAATGCACCGCAAAAGCCGCGCCGATCCGACGAAAATAGAGCGCCAGAATCGCCGCTGCAGTCGTTCCGTCGACGTCATAATCGCCGAAAATTCCAATCGTCTCGCCGTCCCTTACGGCGGCGGCCAAGCGCTTGGCCAATGCGTCCATGCCATCGAGCCCGGACGGATCCACAAGACTTTTGCGCAAGCTTGGCTGCAGGTGATCAATGGCGACGTTCGGCGCGACGCCCCGCGCCGCCAGAACCCGCGCCATCACTGGCGAGAGCGACGTGGCGGCGGCGATCCCGTCGACAATGGCGGGGTCCACCGGGCGCAAACGCCAATCCTGCTGCGACGCCGTCGCCAATTTCGATCCAATCAGGTCGAGTTCGGCGGGAACGTCGTCTTGCGACGGGACCGGCGCCTGGCCTGACCGGCGAGAAACACTTTCTGACATGGCGATAGAGTGCGCGACTCGGCCCCAATTTGCGACCGAAAACGAACCGGCGACGCGAACCTGTGGAAAACCGTCGCTCTATTCAGCCGCCGTGGCCCCGGAACGAGAAGCATTGTCGACGAGAGCGCCGGTCTGACGCGACCAAAGCGTTGCGTATAGTCCGTCGCCAGCGATCAGATCCTCATGGCTTCCCTGTTCGACGATGGCCCCGCCATCCATCACCACCAATCGGTCCAACTGAGCGATCGTCGACAGCCGGTGGGCGATGGCGATGACGGTCTTGCCCCGCATCAATTCGAACAAGTTTTCTTGGATCGCCTGCTCTACTTCGGAATCGAGCGCCGACGTCGCTTCGTCGAGGACCAAGATCGGGGCGTCCTTTAAGAAGACCCGGGCGATCGCGATCCGTTGGCGTTGCCCGCCGGACAGCCGCACGCCACGCTCGCCCACATGGGCGTCGAGACCGCGTCGCCCTTCTTTGTCTTCGAGATCCTCGATAAAGCTAAGCGCATTCGCCCGCCGCGCCGCGTCGATCACGTCCGCGTCGCTGGCGTCGGGTCGGCCATAAGCGATGTTGTCCCGGATCGACCGATGCAGCAGCGAGGTGTCCTGGGTGACGACGCCGATCTGCGCGCGCAAGGATTCTTGCGTCACCGCAGCGATATCCCGGCCATCAATGGTGATCGCGCCGCCTTCCAAATCATAAAGCCGCAACAGAAGATTGACCAAGGTCGACTTGCCTGCGCCGGAGCGGCCGACAATGCCGACCTTCTCGCCAGGCTCGATCGTCAAGTTCAATCCGTCAATGACGCCGGATTCTTTGCCATAATGAAAGATGACATCGTCAAACGCGATACGACCTTCGGGTCGCGACAATTGCGTCGCGTCGTCGCGATCGACCACAGATTGGCGTTTGGTCAGCATATCTTTGCCGTCATAGACGATGCCGATATTTTCGAACAAAGCCGACACTTCCCACATGATCCATTGCGACATGCCGTTTAGGCGCAGCGCCAGCCCCACCGCCGTCGCAATCGCGCCAACGGTCACCAGTCCAACCGACCAGAGCTGGAGCGCCAAAGCGGTGATGATGAAGATGCCAACGCAATTATTGAGATAGACCGTAAACTGAAAAAGCGTCACGAGCCGCATCTGCGGATGCACTTTGTCGAGAAAAATCTCCATGCTGTCCCGGGCGTAGGCTTCCTCGCGGCGCGCATGAGCGAACAACTTCACCGTGCCGATATTGGTGTAACTGTCGACCACCCTGCCCGACATCACGGATCGCGCATCGGCTTGCTGAGCCGAGATCTTCGCCAATCGCGGCACGAAGAAGCGCACGAGCAATAGATAGATCCCAAGCCAGACGACCAAGGGCGCCGCAAGCCGCAGGTCCGCGCTCGCGACCATGACGATTGTGGTGATGAAATAGATGCCGACATAAACGAATACGTCGATGACTTTGAGCACCGACTCGCGCACCGCGAGAGAAGTCTGCATGATCTTCGTCGCTACGCGCCCGG
>CAYWWL010000252.1:0-1496 GCA_964461925.1 uncultured Caulobacterales bacterium
GACGCAGCGGCCTGCAAAGCCGTGTACGCCGGTTCGATTCCGGCCGTGGCCTCCATTTTTTGCTCGCTTTAGGGGGGCCTAGCGGGCGCCATTGCTCCCATAAACGGGAAAATGCCGACATTCCATCGCGCGAATCGCGCTGTGGGATGCTCGCGAAGATGGATGCGGAGGGCGTAAACCTGGTCAAGATGCGATTCGCACAGGTTTTTGTGGGGGATAAGTTGTCAAAAAACGTCAAAACAACCCCTCTCGTCGCAGCGGTGCAACTTGTCGCCGCTAACCGCTTGCGACACGCGCCTGGAAGGTTCACTCGGTGAACTGCAGGTTTTATTGATATCCGGGGGGCGCGCTTTTTTAGCGCCAGGGAAATTTGGAGTTTTCGATGCTTAAGCGCTGCGTGGCGGTTATTTGCCTTTCGGCGTCTGGATGTCAGACGTTTAACCAAGAGCTATTGGACGCTCAATTACCAGAAACGCCGAGCACTTGGGCTGCGACGGACTCCGCCGCAGGGGTGCCGACGGGGGACTGGGTCGCCGCCTTCAACGACGACCTTCTCAAGGGCCTCATAAAAGAGGCGATTGAATCGAACAATTCATTGCTGGCGGCGGGGGCCAATCTTGAGCAAGCCCGGCAAAACGCCAAGGCGAGCCGCGCCAGCCTGTTGCCGACGTTGAACGCCAGTCAGAACAATAACCGCAGCGCCATCGTGACCAATCCGGCGACGATCGCCCAGGCCGGCGCCGCCGGCGCGCCGATCAGCTCGCAGCGGGTCTACGTCAACAACTTCTCCTTAGGCGCCCAGGCCCAGTGGGAGCTCGATCTCTGGGGGCGTCTCAACGATGAGTACAAAGCATCCCGCCGCGACGCGTACGCCTCGTTCGCCGACCTCGAAGCGGCGCGGCTGTCGATCGCAGGCTCGGTGTCGCAGGCTTGGTTCGCGCTGATCGAAGCGCGCTTGCAACGAGAACTGGCCGAACGCGACGTCACGGCGCGCGAAAGCAATTTGCGCGTGACCTCGCGGCGCTACGAGCGCGGCGTGGCGTCGAGCCTCGACGTTCGCCTGTCGCAATCCCAAGTCGGCTCAAGTCGGGCCACCTTGGCCTCGCGTCAGCAAGCGGAGAAGGAAGCCGGCCGCGCGTTAGAAGTCTTGCTCGGCCGTTATCCGCATGCGGAAATTGAAGCCGCCAGCGCATTGCCGTCGCTGCCAGGCCTGTCCGGCGCCGGCGCGCCGAGCGATCTCCTCACCCGGCGCCCAGACTTGATCGCCGCGGAATTGCGCATGGAGGCGTCGGGCTTCCGCGCGCGCGCCGCGCGCAAGCAATTGCTGCCGCAGATCACCTTAAGTTCGCAGATCAACACCAGCGGTCCTGACTTCAGCGATCTGGTCGACCCGCAACGCCTCGCCGGCAATATCGCCGCCGGAATCTTCCAGCCGATGTTCCAGGGCGGCCGCTTGCTCGCGAACTCAAAGGCCGCGCGGGCGACCGCGGAAGCCA
>CAYWWL010000252.1:1506-3541 GCA_964461925.1 uncultured Caulobacterales bacterium
CTCTTCAATTACGCTCAAACCGTGCTTGAAGCGTTTCAGGAAGCTGAAAACGCCATCGCAGCGGAGGAGTTTTTGGCGTCCCAAGAGGCGGCGCTGAAAATGGCGTTCGAAGAAGCCGCCGCGGCGGAAAAATTAACGCAACGGCGCTACGCCAATGGCGCAGCGTCGATCTTTAACCTTTTGGACGCTCAAACACGGCGAATTTCGAACGAAAGCGCCTATATAACCGCCCAACGGCAACGGGTCGGCAATCGCGTAGCGTTATATCTAGCAATCGGCGGGGATTTCTTGACGGAGATCGACCTCGCCATGGCGGACGTCGACAAGAAAGTCGCCGCCGCAGACGTTGAAGACCAGTCGGCGGAATAGGACGACGCATTAGGGGCGCAGATCGCGGCGATGGCCGCGGGGAGCAGACACAATGATCCGGAAGTTCATTACACTCATCAGCACGGTCGGCCTATTGGTCGCGATTGTCGCATTCATCGGCGTTATGGGCTCGATGCGCCCGAAGATTGAGCGTCAGGAGGCGGAAGTCACGCCGCCGACGGTGTTCTACGAAGTCGCCGATGCGACGCCGGTGACCCTCGACGTCTCCGCCCAAGGAGAAGTCCGGCCGCGCACCGACATCATGCTGACCTCGCAAGTCGCGGGTCGGATCGTCGAGACCGCGCCGAACTTCGTCAATGGCGGCGCGTTCGAAGAAGGCGACGTCCTGGTGCAAATTGAAGACGCCGACTACCGCGTCGCCGTCACCAGCGCCCGCGCCCGCCTCGCCCAAGCGCTCGAAGCCCTGCGCCGCGAAGAAGCCGAATCCGCTCTCGCGCGCGAAGACTATGAAGACCTCGGCCTTGGCGACACGCCCACCGACCTCGCATTGCGCGTGCCGCAATTGGCGCAAGCCCGCGCCAATTACAGCGCGGCGCAAGCCGACCTCGAAGCTGCGCAGCTCAATCTGAGCCGCACCAAAGTGACCGCGCCGTTCAAAGGACGGGTGCGCGAACTGATCGCCGGCCGCGGCCAATATGTCGCGCCGTCGGCGCAGCTTGGCCGCATCTTCTCCACCGACGTCGCCGAGATTCGGATGCCGATGACCGACGCTGATCTGGCGAAGCTGGGCGTTTCGATGGCGTTCGTGGCGACGGAGGAGTTCCCTGGTCCGAAAGTGACCCTGTCCGCCAACGTCGCGGGACAATATCATGAATGGACCGGCCATGTGGTGCGCACGGACGGCGCCATCGACCCCGCCACCCGTCAGATCTCCGTGATCGCCGTGGTCGAAGACCCTTATGGCGCCGGCGCTGACGACGGCACGCCGTTGACGATCGGATTGTTCGTCGACGCGTCGATCGAAGGCCGGCAATTGGACAACGCCTTCGTCCTGCCGCGAGCGGTGATGTATGGCCGCGACTCGGTGTTCGTCATCGACGCCGAAGACACGCTCGTTCGTCGCACCGTGACCTTGCTGTCGTCGAACCGGGACACGGTGACCATTGGCAGCGGCATTTCCGCCGGCGAACGCGTCGTCGCCTCTCCGCTGAGAGGCGCGAACGAAGGCGACAAAGTCATCCCCGCAACGCGCGAAGAGATTGAACGCGCTGACGCTCCCGAAATCGCAACGGTCGCGTCGGAAGGAGACGCTCAGTGAACGGTTTAATCTCATGGTGGGCGCGCAACACGGTCGCCGCCAATCTTCTGATGGTCGCGTGCTTCGTCGCCGGCGGCCTCGCCTTTCTGAACCTTGAGCGCGAACTTAATCCCTCCGCCACGTTCAGCGGCGCTACGGTCAGCGTCAGCTGGCCCGGCGCTTCGCCGCGCGAAATCGAGGAGCAGATCATTCTGCGCGTCGAAGAAGCGATCGACGGCATCGACGGGCTTGAGCACATTGACGCCGTGGCGCGCGAAGGCAACGCCCGCATTCAAGTGGAAGGCAGCGATTCGATCGACGCCACCCGCTTTCTAAACGACGTCAAAAACCGCGTCGATGGGATCTCGACGTTTCCACAAGACGCGTTTCGACCGGTCATCAGCCAAT
>CAYWWL010000253.1:0-3539 GCA_964461925.1 uncultured Caulobacterales bacterium
GGAGGTGACGGCGGACGCGCTCTTCAACTCGGAGGCGACCGACATCTCGATCGAGCTGCGCGCCGCCGATGATTCCATCGTGGCCTCCAGCGACGCCCGTGAGGAGAGCGACGGTGAGACCCTCACCGCGACGATCCGCGCCGACGGCCTGTGGATCCATGAAGGCACGCCGATCGGCCGAGCGCGCCTGGTGCGGCTGTTCTCCACGGTTTTGAAGCGCGAAGGCGACCGCTTCTATCTGGTGACCCCGGTGGAGAAACTCGGCATCCTTGTCGACGACGCGCCGTTTCTCGCCACCGGGCTTGAGGTGGAGGGCCAAGGCCCGGATCAAGTCCTGGCCTTCACCACGAATGTCGGCGACCGGGTGATTCTCGGGCCCGAGAATGGCCTGTCGTATCGGGCGGCCCCTGGCGGCGAGGATATGGCGCCCTATATCCATGTCCGCGGCGGGCTAGAGGCGAAGGTCGCGCGCTCGGTCTATTACGACCTGGCGGAGCTTGGCGAGGTGCGCGGCGAGGGCGATCTGGTAGCGCTCGTCGACGAGCTGCAGGCGGCGCAGTTCGGCGTCACGTCAAAAGGGGTGTTTTTTCCCATGGAAAGCGCCACATCTGTGTTCGGCGCGGCGTAACCCGCGCAATTGGTGAAAAGGCGGTTTCCGCAATGAGTATCGACGATTACATGCGCCGGCGCATTGAAGACAATCTGCGGCTCGGATCCGGCCAGCGCATCCGCTCGCTGTTCTCCGAGATCAATCCCGATCTCGTGGGCGACGATTTGTTCGAAAGCCGGTGGAGCGACATTCGCAAGGACGCCGCCGTGCTCGTGCCTTTGGTGCAGCGCGCCGCCGGCGCCCATGTGGTCTTGACCGTGCGCTCCTCGGACATGCCGTCCCACGCCGGGCAAATTAGTTTTCCCGGCGGCAAGGTGCACCCGGAAGACGTCGACCGGGTGGACACGGCGTTGCGCGAAACCGAAGAGGAGATCGGGGTCGCGCGCCGCGACGTCGACGTCATCGGCTCCCTCGGCGTGCACCAAGGCGGGCTCGGCTATTCGGTGACCCCCGTGGTCGGCGTGCTCGATCCGTCGGTCGGCTACACGCCATGCCCGCGCGAGGTCGCGGAGGTGTTCGAAGTGCCGCTCACTTTCGTCGCGAATCTCGATAATCATATTACGGAGCAACGAACCCATAAGGGCGTGTCCTACAATATGTTCGCCGCGCCTTATGAGGGCTATCACATTTGGGGCTTGACCGCGGGCATATTGCGCACGCTCGCGGAAGTTCTGCAGGAGAACCCTGCCATGGCGAGATGACCCACGAACAAGCGCCGCTGGTCCCGCTGACGCCGGACCAGGCGCGCCATTTCGACTGGATGACGGCGCCGCATCTGCGGCGGATCGTCGACGCGCTGACGGCGTCGGCGCCGGGCGCGGCCCGCTATGTCGGCGGCTGCGTGCGCGACAGCTTGCGCGGGATCGCGCCGAAGGACGTCGATATCGCCGTCGCCATGCCGCCGGAGAAATCCCTTGAAGCGCTTGACGCCGCGGGGATCCGCGCCGTGCCCACCGGGCTCGCCCACGGCACCGTCACCGCCGTTTTCGACGCCGGCGTCGCGGAGATCACGTCATTGCGCGCCGACGTCGCCACCGACGGGCGCCGCGCAGTCGTGGCGTTTACGGACGATTGGCGCGAAGACGCCAAACGCCGCGACTTCACCGTCAACGCCCTTTATCTGACCCCTGACGGCGCGCTCTATGATCCCGAAGGCGGGATCGCCGATCTCGCCGCGGGCAGGGTGCGTTTTATCGGCGCGGCGGCGGATCGCATTCGCGAGGATTATCTTCGGATCATGCGGTTTTTCCGGTTCTCCGCGCGTTTCGCCAGCGATGCGTTCGACCCGGACGGGCTTGCGGCGTGCGCAGAATTAAAGGCCGGGATCGCCCAACTTTCCGCGGAGCGCGTGGGGCAAGAGCTATCCGCGTTGCTCGCTTTGCCGGCGCCAGGGGCGGCCTTGCGCGCCATGCAGGAAAGCGGCGTCCTGGGAGAGATTTATCCCGGCGCCGCGGATCTGTCCTCCGTAGAAAGATTGAAGCGCGAACTGCCGGAAGCGGCGCCGGCGCTCGTCGCCGCGGCGCTCTGGGGCGCGGCCGACAATGACGATCTCAATGCGCGCCTGCGCTGGTCGAACGCCGTCGCCCGGCGCCGCGCCAACGCTCCCGCCGCCGCCGACTTGGTGGCCGCCTCGGCGGGCATGGTCGCCGCCCGCGGGGTTTTATATCGGATTGGGCAAGCCTCGTTTCGCGACGGGGTATGGCTCGCTAAGGCGCAGGGCCGGATCAACGCCGCGCAGATGGCCGACGCTTTCGCGCTCGCCGATCATCGTCCGCCGCCGGCGTTTTCATTAGGAGGAGATGACGCCATCGCCGCCGGCGTCGCGCCTGGTCCTGACGTCGGCGCGGTGCTGCGCGCGGTGGAGCAACGCTGGATCGCCGCGGATTTTCCCGACGAGGCGTGGCTCAAGGCCGCGCTCGCCGACGAGGTCGCGTCGCGACGATCCTAAGCCCGCCTAAGCGCTCCAAACCTCTCCTAAGCCTTGGCCCTTAGCCGCGATAATCCAGCGGCGGTTTGCGATTGCCGAGAAGCGGCACGTATTTGTAATTCTCGCCCCGTTGCTGGTCGAACTCCGCTTTCGCCGCGGCTCGCAGGTCCTCGTTTTGGTAAAGCTCGACTGCGATCAGCGCCATGGTCTTGGCCGCCAAGGTCGTGCCTTTCGCGCCGATGGCATGCCCGGACGCGGCCACCGCCTGCCATGAGTGCGCCGAGGTGCCCGGCGCCCAGGTGGCGGTGCGCACCCCCACGGTGGGCGTGGCGATGGAGACGTCGCCCACGTCGGTGGAGCCATAGCCGAGGGAGACTTCGAACGGCTTAATGGTCTTCTCGTCGCCGATCTTGGCTTTCGGCTTATTGAACGAGGCGTGGATCTTCTCGGCGAAGGCGCGGTCTTCAGCGTCGTACTCGACGCCGCCAAGCTGGGTCATTTTCTCATGCGCCATGCGGGCCAGGGTTTCGTTGACCAAGACCGGGTGATTGCCGTGGATGATCTCCCATTCGACCTGGGTGCCGGTGCCGATCGCCGCGCCGCGGGCGGCGTCCTCCAACCGGGTCCAAAGCTCGCGCACTTGTTCCGCCTCCGGATGACGCAGATAATAGAACACTTCGGCGAAATCCGGGACCACGTTCGGCGCGTTGCCGCCCTTGGTGATGACATAGTGGATGCGGGTCTGCTGCGGCACGTGCTCGCGCATCATATTGGTCATCA
The DNA here is from genome assembly GCA_964461925.1 of uncultured Caulobacterales bacterium. GTDB lineage: Bacteria > Pseudomonadota > Alphaproteobacteria > Caulobacterales > Parvularculaceae > MED-G105. The sequence continues at coordinate 3,318 of CAYWWL010000253.1, forward strand.
TGTTGAAGGCTTCGACGCCGTCGAGGGCTGAGCGGGCGCGCTCCGGCGCGCCGGCGGCGTGGGCGGAGACGCCGGTGAATCGGAATTTCGCCGACCGATTGGCGAGGGTGGTCCGAGCGCTGGCCGAGTTTTCATCGTCGGCATGCCAATGAATGGTGAAGTCGACGTCGTCGAACAGGCCGGCGCGGACCATATAGACCTTGCCGCTGCCGCCTTCTTCCG
>CAYWWL010000254.1:0-3538 GCA_964461925.1 uncultured Caulobacterales bacterium
GTCCGTCGGCGGAGTCGGCGATTTCGGTGATCGCCAGGCGCAGCTCGTCATAGCTTTCCGCGAGCAGCGCGCGACCGGCCTCGTCGCTGGTGTCGTGCGCGGAGATCGCCACTTCATACGCTTGTTCAATGATGTCGCGGATTTCGTCGATGGCGTAGAGCGCGACTTCGATCGCGGTCAGCGCCTCTTGGATCGGTCCGCGCGCGGCCGCGGCGTCGCGGAGATTATTTGCGCTGGAGGAAAGCCGCAGCACGCGACTGACGCCGGCGCCAGTGTTCATCTCGGGAAGCGGTTCGGGTTCATCGCCATTTTTTCGGCCGAACCAACCGGCGAGAGGGCTGCGCTTGGGGCGTTTGTTTTTGGTCGCATTCGATTGCGAAGGCTGGATCATCGATGCTGTCACGGGCGTACTCACACTATTCTTGCCGTCATAACTATTTTTGGTGAACCGACCCTTACGGAGGGGCGATCTCGCAACTATACGAAAATGTAAGTTACCGACATTGACGGTCAGTTAAACGAAAGGCGTATCTTGTCGCTTGTCGTTTACCATGCGGCAGGAATTATGAAGCCTTCCTCGCCGCCGCGTGGCGACCTTCGCGCAACCAGGCAAGAATTAGGAAACCGATGGCCAGTGCGAGCCAAATCGCCGGCGGGGCCAAGGGCGACAAGCGCACGCTGTCGATCCGCTCCGCCCGGCGACGGACGACCCCGGCCCAGTTGCCGCCATGGCGTTGACCGGCGCGGGCGTTGAGCCACCGCACCGTGGGCGCCGCCACGCCGCCATTGCGCCGGGCTTGGAACGCGCCGCCCCCGGAGGTCTGCATCGCCTCGGCGAGGGCGTCGTCGGTGGTTAGGACGTCGGCGATCTCCGGCGGCGCAGCGAGGCCGATCTGGCCGATGGCGAAAAGATCGTCATTGCGCGCTCGATAGAGCCCGCGCGGCGCGTCGTCCAAGCGCGCCCGAAACACGCCCGCCGTGTCACCGCCAATTTCGCCGGCGTCAGATTCGGCGTCGCCGGTCGGCGCGACCGGCGGCAGCGTCAAGCGGACGACTTCGCCGTCCGGCATGGTCAGCGCCACTTCGCCGACGCTCTCGGCCAAGGTGCGGCGTTCGATCACCAAAGCGTCGCCGTCTTGCGTCAGAATCAGGCGCTCTTCTTCGAGCTCCGGCTCCTTCATCAGCCAATGGGAGATCCGTCGGAGAAGCTCTGAGTGCGGACCGCCGCCGTCGAAGCCGCGGGCCCAAAGCCAGACATGATCCGACAGGATTAAGCCGACCCTGCCGTCTTCGACCCGATCGAGGATCAATAGGGGCGCATTGTCCGGCCCAAGCATCAAGACTTGGCCGGCGCGCGGCGCGGCGGGCATGATCCGCAGCCAGCGCCCCCAATAGGACTGCTCAGGCAGGTCCTCGGTCACCGGATGCCGTTCGCCGAGGGGACTAAGGTCCGGCCGGTAGGGCGTTTCATTGGCCCGGGCGAGGGGAATGGCCGGCAGCAAGTGGCCGAAATTGCGCCGCGCCGCGAGGCTCGTGGCGCCGGCGAACTCTGGGCCGGACGACACGAGAACCGCGCCGCCGCCCTCCACATAGCGAGCGATATTGTCGAAGTGGAAGGCGTTGAGAACGCCGCGATAGGTGTAACGGTCGAAGATCACGAGATCGAACTCGGTCAGTTTCTCGATGAACAATTCATCCTGGGGGAACCGAATGAGCGCCAGTTCGCGCTCGTCGGCGACATTGTCCACGGCGCGCTTCTCCGCCGGGCTTAGAATGGTGAAATGCACCAAGTCGATGGCGGGATCGCTCTTCAATAGATTGCGCCAGGCGCGCTCGCCGGGATGGGGCTCGCCGGAAATCAGCAAGACCCGCAAGCGATCGCGGATCGAGGAGATCGGCAGCACTGCGAGATTGTTGCGCGCGGTGAGCTCCGCGTCGAGGCCTGCGGCCTCCAGCTCGATGATGGTCTTGCCCGGACGATCGAGGGGCACGGCGAACTTCACTTCCGCGCCCACCGGCACCGGTTGGCTCAGCACTTCTTCGCCGTTCACCCTGAGGGTGATCTCAGCGTCGCGTTCTCCGCTCAACGGCGCGTCGTTGACGGTGAGGTCGTCGATCCGAAAGCTTACGTCTACGGAAGAATTGACGATGCCGTAGCGCGGCGCGGTCAGCAATGTGATCTTGCGGTCGATCTCGTTTTCCCGGCCGGCATAGACGACATGCAAGGGCGCTTCGAGGCCCAACTGCGCCGGGTCCACGGCGTCGGCGGAGCGCCCGTCGGTGATCAGGAACGCCCCGGCGAGGCGATCGCGGCCGACGCTAAGCGCGCGCGACAGGCCGGCGCCGATCAAAGTCTCTTCTTCGCCGTCGATGCGCGCTTCGATAATGTCGACATTGTCGTCTTCGCCCAGCTGTTGCTTCAGCAAGGCCGCGGTTCGCTCGGCGACCTCGGCGCGGCCGTCAATGTCGAGGCTGGCGCTGACGTCGGTGACGATCGCCACCACGTCCCTTAAGGGCGTGCGTTCGGAAGTCTGGATTTGCGGGTCGAGAACGAGCCCGGCGAGGGCGATCGCCGCGGCTAATCGCAAAAGGCCGACGCTCCAACCGCGGCGGAAACTGAGCAGCGCTGCGACGATCGCCGCGCCGCAAAGGAAAACGACCAAGGGCCACGGCGCCGCCGGTTGGAAGAACAAGGGAGACGTCATCGTTCCCCCAATCGTTCGAGCAGGATCGGCGTATGCACCTGATCGGTTTTGTAATTGCCCGTGAGCGCCACCATGACGATATTGATCCCGGCGCGGAAAGCGAACTCGCGACCGCGCGGACCGCCTTGGCTCATGGGCAGGCTCGGCCGGTTAAATTCGTCCCGCGCCCATGCGCCCGCCCAGTCGCGCCCGCCAATAATCAATGGCGTCACCGCGTCATTGGCCTCGCCGGACGCCTGCACCCAGACCGGGTTCGAGGCCGCGCGCCCCGGTAGATCCGGCAAAAGATAAAAGGACCGGGTCAGGACATGGCCCGACGGCATCGGTCGCAATGGCGGCGTGTCGAGCCGTCGCAGAATATTCTGCAAGGCGATCCGCTCCGCGGTCATCACCCCCGCCAAAGCCCGTTCGTCGTCCTTGGTGTCGAACATGACCAGGCCGCCGAAACGCATGAACAATTCGATATTCGCCAAGGCTTCAGGCGAGGGCGGCGGCGCGTCGGCCAGGATCGGCCAATATAGCAGCGGGTAGACGGATAAGTCATCTGTATCAAGATTAACGCCGTGGGACGCCGCGGGCTCGACGGCGGTGCGCCGGGTCAACTCCGCGCTCAGAGCGTTAAGGCCTTGCTCCGACAAGCGATCGGTGCGCACGTCGCCGGTCAAGACATAAGCGAAGCGGGTCTCGAGGCTAGCGGCCAACGTGTTCGGGGAGATCGGCGGGTCGAGGGGTTCGGCGGCGCGGCCCGGCGTCGGAGTTAGGGTCGCGGCGCCCGCGAGGATCAACGCCGCGGCGGCGGCGGGGCCGCGGCGCCAGGCGCCGGGCATCGGCAA
>CAYWWL010000255.1:0-3532 GCA_964461925.1 uncultured Caulobacterales bacterium
CGGGACACACATTTGCTGCGGTCGGGTGGGCATTTGATTTTGCCGAAGGCGCAGTCATGGCGGCGCGAACGATCTCCTGGCGCGGTGTGCAAACCGGCCTCATACAGCAATCTGGCCAGTGAGTCGAAGGGGAACAGCGGCGGGGTTTTTGCCCATGACGCAAATTCCTCTACACTGACTCCATGCCGCCACGTTCGCTCACAGCCGCCTTGAAATCGCCGCCGATGGATGACGCGCCCCATTATCTTGACGGGGTCGACGCGCCGGTTCTGGTGCGGGTGAACCGACGCGCGCGGCGGGTGTCCGTGCGCATCGATCCGACTCATCGACTGGTCATCGCTACGGCCCCAAGCCAGCGCGCCGTGGCTGGCGCCCTCGCCTTCGCCGAATCGAAAGCGGATTGGCTTAATGCGCAGTTGGCGAGCGTGGCGCCGCCACAAGCCTTCGTCGCCGGCGGCGTTTTTCCTTTGCGCGGGGCGCCCTGCCGGATCGAAGCGGCGGACCATCCGCGACGGCGCACGAGCCAACCGGAAGCCAACGTCGTGATCGTCGGCGGCGGCCCTGAGCATCTCAATCGGCGACTGGTGGATTGGCTGAAAAAAGAAGCGCGCCGGGATCTTACCGCCCGCGCCGACGCCCATTGCGCGACCCTCGGCGTCGACCGCAGCGGCATCCAAATCAAAGACACGCGCAGTCGTTGGGGCAGCTGCTCCAGCGACAAGGTCTTATCTTTTAGCTGGCGCTTGATCCTCGCCCCGCCGGACATTCTCGACTATGTCGCCGCCCATGAATGCGCGCACCTAATCCATATGGACCATTCCGCCGCCTTTTGGGGGGTCGTCGATCGGCTCGGCGTCGACGCCGCCGGCGCCCGTCGCTGGTTTAAGGACAATGGCCAGGACCTGCATCGCTGGGGCGTGCCCATGCGCGCCGCTGCTTAATGCTTCAGGAACGCCTGGCGTAATTTGCCGATCTAGTTTTCGTGGAACTCTCGTCCGGGCGTTTGGGGCGCTGGCGTCAGCGTCGACAAGGCCGGGGTCGTAACGGGACGCGACCGCCCCCGCTGCGCCAAGCCCCGCGACACCACGTCTCGCCAGATCAAGGCCGGCGCGCCGCCGCCGGTGACGTCATGCATCGGTCGATTGTCGTCATGACCGACCCAAATCGCCGCCACCATGCCTTCCGCATAGCCCACGAACCAGGCGTCGCGACTTCCTTGGCTGGTGCCGGTCTTCCCGGCGACGCGGACCCCGCCGATCCGCGCGTTCTTGCCCGTGCCCCATTTCACGACGCTCGCCAGCATCCGATCGGTGCGCGCGATCGCGTTCTGGGACGCGGCCACGTCGACCACGGCGCCGTCGGCGCGGTAAATCCTCCGTCCAGACCGCATCGAGGCGGACGACACGAAATGCGGCGCCACCCGGAAGCCGCCATTAGCGAAGGGCGCATAGGCGGAGGCCAATTCAATCGGGCTCATCACGTCGACGCCGAGGCCGATCGCCGCCCCTTGCGACAATGGCGACGTGACGCCCATGCGCCGCGCCGTCACCCGCACCGCGCCCCGGCCAACTTGTTCCTGCAGAGAGATCGTCGCCGCATTGAGCGACAAGGCGAGCGCCGTGGTCAGCGATACGTCGCCTTTAAACTTGCTGCGGTAATTGTCCGGCGACCAGCCGTCGACGGTGATTGGCGCGTCGTCGAGCCGATCCCGGGGCGAATACCCCTGCTCCAACGCGGCCAAAAATACGAACGGCTTGAACGCCGAGCCTGGTTGCCGGCGCGCGTCGACGGCGCGATTGAACTGAGACCGGCCATAGTCCCGGCCGCCGATGAGCGCAAGCACCGCCCCGTCGGCGTCCATGATCACGCCGGCCACTTCGACGTCATCGGGAAGATCCGCATACGCAAGACCGACCGCGACGCCGGTCTCCAGCGCAGTTTGCATGTCAGGCCGCAAGGTCGTCGTCACCTCAAGGTCGGAATCGAGCCCTGCGGTCTTGGCCCGGGCCTCGCGGATCGCGGCGTCGGCGAAATACGGCGCGCTAATGGACGGCCGGTCGGCGACGGCGAGCGGCGTCGCCATGACGGTTTGCGCTTCGTAATAATCGAGGTAGCCCGCTTCCATCATCGCGTTGATGACCACTTGCTGGCGCCCGCGCGCGGCGTCCGCGTCGACCAAAGGCGAATAGCGCGACGGCGCCTTTAGGACGCCGGCGAGCATCGCCGCTTGCGGCAGGCTCACCGTCGACGCGGATCGCCCGAAATAACGATGGCTCGCCGCCTCGACGCCATAGGCGCCGGAGCCGAAATAGACCCTGTTCAGATAGAGCGTCAAAAGCTCTTCTTTGGAGAACCGCGCTTCGAGCCAGAAGGCGAGATAAAGCTCCTGCAGCTTGCGCTCCAAGGTTTGGTCCGGCGAAAGGAACAAATTCTTCGCCAATTGCTGGGTGATCGTCGACCCGCCTTGCAGCACTTCGCCGCTGCGCGCGTTTACCATCAGCGCACGGATTATTGAAAATGGATTGACGCCGATATGATGGTAAAAATTGCGATCTTCGATCGCGAGGATCGCCTCGGGCACATAGGCGGGCAGGTCTGCGAGCCGCACCGGCGCGCCATGGGCCCTTCCCTGCACCGGGATCGGGGCGCCATTGTGGGCGACGAGCGCGATCTGCGGCGCGCGGTCATTGCGCCATAAGCCGTCGGTCGACGGCAGGTCGCGGATCACGACAAGGGAGAACGCGGTGAACGCGATCGCCGCGGCGAAGACGAAAAACGCGCCGCTGGCGGCGTAGTCGAGATAACGACGGAAGCTGGCGCTGCGCCAAAGGCCCGCGCTTGATCGCCGCCGCGCGCCGGCGCGCCGCCGGGGCGCTGGACGCGTTCTTTTGCGGGCGACGCCAGTTTTGGCCTTGGCTTTCGGCGACGTTTTGGCGGCGGTCTTGGTCGTCTTACGGCGGGTCTGAGCGGCCTTCGCCCGGGGCCGCCCAGGGGATCTCGCGCCGGGCCGTTTGCGCCCGGATCCGCGCCGTGAATTCTTGATTGGACGTTTCGCCATGCTCCAAGCAATGCGCCGAACTTGCGTTAACAAGGCGTAAACGCGGGCCTAGACTTCTGGAAAATTATCCCGCAACAGCGAAATTCGCGTTTCGGGCGGTTGATGCTATAAGATGCGGCTGTTCACGCTGGGAGCTTTGTTTGTCGCAAGCCAACGTTCAAGATCGGGTCCACCACGGCCACCCTGCGCCTGACGCGAAAGGCGCGGCGATCATCGCGGCCGCGCGCCAGGTGTTCTTGGCCAATGGTTTCGACGGCGCCAGCATGGACGCAATCGCCCTCGCCGCCAACGTCTCCAAACGCACGGTCTATAACCGGTTCGAATCGAAAGAGACTTTGTTCGGCGCGGCGATCGAGGAATCCTGCTGCGCCATCCTGCCGGTCGACTTGGCGGCGATCGAAGAAACCCTGCCGCCGTTGGAGTTCGTCCGGCGCCTGTCGCGGGAAGTCTTGGTCGGGATCCTGTCGCCGGAAG
>CAYWWL010000256.1:0-2157 GCA_964461925.1 uncultured Caulobacterales bacterium
CGCGACGTGGATTCGATTATTCGCGACCTCGTCGAAATCGCCATCGGCCTTGTGCGCGACGAAAAACGCGGCGACGTCGCCGCCCGCGCCCATGGGGTCGCGGAGGAACGCGTGCTGACCGCCTTGGTCGGCAAGGACGCGAGCGAGAAGACCCGGGCGAGCTTTCGCGAAAAGCTGCGCAATGGCGAGTTAGACGACAAGGAGATCGATCTGGAATTGCGCGAGTCCGGCGGCGGCGGGCCGAGCTTCGAGCTTCCCGGCATGCCTGGCGCCAATGTCGGCATGATCAACCTGTCGGATCTGCTCGGCAAATCCTTCGCTGGTCCGAAAAAAATCCGCACCGTGAAGATCAAGGACGCCTATGAACCCCTGATCGCCGAGGAATCCGACAATCTCCTCGACGATGACGCCATCGTCCAGGAGGCCCTCGACCGGACCCAGAACGACGGCATCGTCTTTATCGACGAAATCGACAAGATCGCCCGCGGGGTCGACGCCGGCGGACGCAGCGGCGCGGACGTCTCCCGGGAAGGGGTGCAGCGCGATCTCCTGCCCTTGATCGAGGGCGCCACCGTCGCCACCAAGCACGGCCAGGTCAAAACCGACCATATTCTCTTCGTCGCGTCGGGTGCGTTTCACCTCTCCAAGCCGTCGGACCTACTGCCGGAATTGCAGGGCCGGCTGCCAATCCGGGTCGAGCTCGACGCCCTCTCCCGGGACGATCTCAAGCGCATTCTGACCGAACCAGAGGCGAGTTTAATTAAGCAATATCATGCGCTTATGGCGACCGAAGGGGTCTCGCTAGAGTTCGCGGAAAGCGCCCTCGACGCCCTCGCCGACGGCGCCGCCGAGGTCAACGCCAATGTCGAGAATATCGGCGCCCGGCGGCTGGCGACGATTATGGAGAAGGTCTTGGAGGACTTATCCTTCGCCGCCACCGACAAGGACGGCGAGACCGTCACCGTTGACGCCGCCTATGTCGACGAGCGGCTCTCGGACATCGCCAAAAATACGGACCTATCGAAATTTGTCCTTTAGGCCTATAATTCTCCCCGTGCGCGGCCTGAGGCCGCGCCCAGCGGGGATTATGGGCGGCTATGTTGACGAGATCTTTGAAGGCGCGTCCGCGCAATAGCGGGTCGAACATCACCAATTATTCGACGGTATTGCTGAAATGCCAGGGCGAGGGGCCGTTTCTGATCCAGGAGCGCCGGCGCGAACAAGGCGTCGATTACGCCGGTCGCTACGCCATGTTCGGCGGTCGCCAACAGGGCGGCGAATCCCCTGAAGGCTGCGCGGTGCGCGAGGTTTTAGAGGAAACCGGCCTGCATCTGGACGTCAATCAATTGATCAAGTTGGGCCGGATCGAAGGCGACAACGAAATGGGCCAGACCACGTTCGGCCATTTATTCCTCGCCGAAGATCTCGATTTTCCGACTCTGCAGGACCTTGAAATCAAGGACGGCAAAGGCGTTTTCCTAAAACGCTCGGATTTGGCCCGGTTTTATCCCCGGGTCACGTCGATCACCTTGTTCGCCCTAGGGGCGTATGAGGACCTGATGTATTCGCGTCGTTTATCGGCTGAACGCGAAAGCCCGAAAAAAGAGGGCTTTTCCTTTAAATGGACGCGCACGGGGTAAACCCCGCAAACCCGCGTGTTTTGTTGCATTGGGGCCACAGGCGGGGTTCGCAAATGGCCTTTGCGATTCGCGCTCATCGCGTTAACCTACCGTCACAGTGAAGTGGGGATTTCCTAATGGCGGACGGTGCGGTGATGGCCGGCGACAAGCGGTCGAAACGACCTAAGGTTGCATTTACCGGCGAAGAATTCGGATTCGGCTACCAGGCGGTGAGCCAGGTGGCGGCGAATTTCGCGAGCAAAGCTGAACGCATTCTGCCTGATGGCGGCTTCTCCGCCGTCCACAAGATCAACAATAAGGGTTTCGACCTCACCGCCCCCGAGCGCCAGCCATTGTTCACCAAAGAACAGGCTTTAGTCGCGGTGCGGAACAAAACCGCCGACCTTGCGGTGGTGCCGTTCTATTCTCCGTTCACCGGCTATGACGCGGAGACGCTCACCACCATGTCGAGCCTGTTCACGCTGATCGCCGTCGATCAGGTGGACGCGACCGATCGCTTCTGTCTCGCGGTCTATGA
>CAYWWL010000256.1:2167-3529 GCA_964461925.1 uncultured Caulobacterales bacterium
CCCAATTGCTTGATCTCGTGCAGTCCGCGCATCCGGGCTCCGGCCTGTCGACGCTCTTGCGCGACAAGCGCTCCCATTGGGCGCAAAACGACCGCAGCCGTTTCGCCGATCCATTTGATCCGGGCGGAGAGCAATCCCAGCAATACGCGGCGGGCTATCAGCCGGACGCGTCGATGCAATACATGCTGCGCGAACGGGTCGACATGATCTTCGCCGGGCCGGAAGCCTCGCGTCGCTGCAAGACCAAGCTGGACGGGCTGCGCGGCGCCGGCATCGAAGTGCGCGAAACCCTGCAGACGGTCGAACCGCATCGTGAAATGGCGCGCTTGGCGCGGGGAACGCTGAACAACTCCCGCCAGACCAACACCTTCTTCGATCCGCGCGACGGCAAAACGCATTTCGTCTCCTCCATGCAGGCGGAAAATCAGAACACCAAACTCTATGGCGTGGTGATGCCGTTCGAGATCGCCATGCGGTCTTCGGACTATGTCATCATCGACGACGACATCGAAGACGCGAACCCTGAAGACGAAGCGCTGAAGACGCGTTTCTTCGTCGTGCGCGATATTCCTGACTTGACCATCCTGGAAGAGCGCCTGGCCCTGACCGAAGAACGGACCAAGCATTGGATGAAACGCCTGCGCGGCATCCTCGACGATAATCGCGGCAAGGACAAAGACATCACCGGCGTTCGGGTCATGCTTCGGTTCCGGCGCGAAAACGCCGCCGCCGCAATTGGCGAGGTTGAAGACCATTTGCGCAACGCCGGCATCCGCTACGCCGTGGTCAAGATCGGCGAGGACTCCGGCAAGGATTCGCCGGCGCCGATCGTGCTCGACATGGAATTGGACGCGAAACACTTTAAGAGCCTGCCGTTCGCCGGCTCCGACGCGCGCATGGCCCTGTGGCTGTCGTTTGCGCGCTGGAAAAAGCGGGCCGTGAGCGTGATCGCGGCGATGCCGGTTTACGCCGGCCAGGAGCAATTGCCGGCTCGCGCGCCGCGGCGGTGGTGGAAAGAAGGCTTCGGCGACTATATGGGCGGCGCGTTCGAGGCCATGTGGGTGCGTTACCGGGTGCTGCTGGGCGGCCTTATCGGCGCCGGCGCGGTCGGCGGCGGCTGGCTGGCGCGCTCCGAACTGAGCGCCATTCTCGCCAACGTGCAGAAACTCCTCGGCGGCGGTTGATCGACGCGATCGACGCCGTCCAGGGCTTAGGCTTTGCGCCGTTTCAAGAAAATGTAGAACGCCCCATCGCCGCCGTCTTTCGGCTTGGCTTTGGCGAGGCGCGCCACGAATGGCCGGATTGACGGGTGATCGACCCAATCGGGCATGCGCGCGCGCAAGACCCCGCGCGGCGCTTCTT
>CAYWWL010000257.1:0-3527 GCA_964461925.1 uncultured Caulobacterales bacterium
ATCCCCGGGCGCGAACTCACCGTGGCGGTGATGGGCGACCGCCCCTTATGCGTCACCGAGATCGTCACCAATCTCGCCTTCTATGATTACGAAGCGAAATACGCCGCTGGCGGCTCGCAACATATTTTGCCCGCTGAGGTGCCAAGCGAGATCGAAGAGCGCTGCTTGCAGCTCGCCCTCGACGCCCATAACGCCCTCGGCTGCCGCGGCCTGTCGCGGGCCGATTTCCGCTTCGACGTGGACAAAGGCGTCGACGGCGTCATCTGCTTGGAAGTGAACACCCAGCCGGGCTTTACGTCGACGTCATTGGCGCCGGAACAAGCCGCCCATTGCGGCATTAGCTTTCCCGAATTGTGCGCCTGGCTCGTGGAGGATGCGTCATGTCTAAGGTAAGCCGCCGAAAGCCGGCGGCTAAAACGGCGAAGGGTCGCAAGAAAACCGCGGCGCGCGGCAAGGGCCGCCGCGCGGCGACGGCGTCGCCCGGCGTTCTGCAAAACTATTTGCTCGCCAGCGCCGCCGGGGCCACGGTCTTGTTGAGCGTCGGCGCTTTGGTCCTTTGGGCCGGCGGGTATTTTGGCCAAGCCGGGACCCTGGTCAGCGGCGTCACCCAGAAGGCGGCCTTGTCGGCGGGTTTGGACGTGCGCCGGGTGACCCTGCGCGGCGCCCACAACACCGCCAATGAAGAAGTGCGTGACGCGCTCGGGCCGATGATCGGCGGCTCGATCCTGCATGTCGATCTCGATGCGGCGAAAGCCCGGGTCGAGGAAATCGGCTGGATCGACAACGCCGCCGTGTCCCGCCTGTTGCCGAACACGCTCCACGTGTCCGTGCGCGAGCGCGCGCCCGCCGCGGTCTGGCAGGTGAACGGCGAAATCAGATTGATCGATAATTTGGGTGCGGTCATTCGCCAGGTGAGCGCCCACGAGTACACGCATCTGCCGATGATCGTCGGCGTCGGCGCGCCGGCGGCGGCGGCGCCGGTGCTGCAAGCGCTGGAGAAGCGCGCCGATCTCGCCGACCAAACATACGCGCTGGTGCGCATCGGCGAGCGCCGCTGGAACATGCGGCTGCGCAGCGGCGTCGACATTAAATTGCCGGAAGACGATTTCGACGTGGCGATCGACAGCCTATGGCGATTGCACACGACACAGAGAATCCTTGACCAGGATATCGAATATATCGATTTTCGGGATGCGGATCGCGTCATCGTCCGTCGTAAGAAGTCGAAGGACGAGGCCTAGAGCGCGTTCTTCTTGTCGCGACGATGGCCTTGGCGTCCGCTGCGGCGCCGACTATGAAGGACGTCGACCGACGTGCGAAAAGATGTACGTTAAATGAAGTACGCTGAATGAGTATGCTGCGGGTATTACGTTGAAGCGCGCCAAACACAGTAACGCACACGACCTGGTGACCGTCGTCGACATCGGCGGCGCGAAAGCGGCGTGCATCATCGCCTCGCTGATCCCGGTGCGGGGCGGCGCCTATGAGGTGGACGTGCTCGGCGTCGGCCAGCATGGCGGCATCGCGGCCGATCGCAACGCCGACGCGGAGACCTCGGTGCGCGCGGCGATCGACTCTGCGGAGCGTATGGCGGGCGAGACCGTCAAATCCGTGTACTTATCGGTGGGCGGCAAGGCCTTGACGTGTCGCCGGCTCGCCGTGGACATGCCGCTGTCCGGCGGCGTCGTCACTGAAGACGACATCGCCGATTGCGCGGCGGAAGGCGGCGCGGCGGCGCCGGAGAAAAATCGCAGCCTGCATCTTATCCCCTTGCGCTACGCCGTCGATGGCGAGCCGTTCGACGAACCGCCCATGGGCCGGATCGGCGAGACCATGACCGCCGAGGTGATGAACATCTCCATGCGCGAGAGCGCCGCGGCCAACGCTGAAGCGGTCTTGGGCCGCTGCGGCCTCGCTGTGGACGGCTTCATCGGCGGGCCCCTGGCGGCGGCGAATTCGGTCTTGATCGAAGACGAGATGGAGCTTGGCGTGATGCTGATCGATCTCGGCGCGCGGACCACGAATTTTTCGATCTTTGAGCGCGGCGCGATCACCGCGTGCGGCGGCGTCAGCGTCGGCGGCGATCACGTCACCCGGGACATCGCCCAGATTTTCGGCGCGCCGCTCGCCGCGGCGGAGCGGATCAAGACTTTCTACGGATCGGCGATCATCAGCCCCGGCGACGACAATCGCTTGGTCGACGTGCCCCAGCTCGGCGGTCCGGGCGAGGTGCGACGCCATTCCCGCGCCGACATCAGCGCGGTGGTGTTGCCGCGGCTGGAGGAGATTTTCGAACTCACCGCCATGGCCGCCGAACGCCTGACCTTGAGCGCAAGCTCGATCCACCGGGTGGTGTTGACCGGCGGCGGCAGCCTGATGCTCGGCGTGGTCGAAACCGCCGAACAAGTTTTGTCGGCGAAAGCGCGGCTCGGTCGCCCTGTCGCTATGCTCGGCGCGCCTGAAGCGGCGACGGCGCCGCAATTCTCCACCGCGCTTGGCGTGCTGCAATTCATCGCCCAAGGACGGCACGGCGCCTATGCGCCGGATCGCGGCCGCCGCGCCTTCGCGTCGCCCTTGCGCATGGCCGCCGGCGGCGGCTTGGTGCGCGGCGTCGGCGCCTGGCTGAAATCGAATTTCTAATTCTCTTCCGACCGCAAAAATTAAACGTCGGATAGCGACTGTCCGCGCACGAAAAAAAATGCGCGACCGACGAATTTTTCCACACTTTGGCGATGACAAGGCGAACGAAGCGCTTGATGATTCACCGCAAGCAATCGTTCGGATGCGCCGGAAAAGTTAACCTCGCGTTAACTATTTGGTAAGGGTTCTGAACGAATCTTTAACCACTGTGAAACACGAAAAAGACCCGTAATGGCGAATGGCGACATCGTGTCCGGAGCGAGGGGTCAGCGGAGCAATAGATGCCACTCAATTTAAGCGTCCCTGAAGTCAATGAATTGAAGCCGCGTATCGCCGTCTTCGGCGTCGGCGGAGCCGGCGGCAACGCCGTCAACAACATGATCGAGAGTTCGCTCGAAGGCGTTGAATTCATCGTCGCGAACACCGATGCGCAAGCGCTTGGTCTGTCCAAAGCGTCGCACAGAATTCAACTCGGCGCCGAAACCACGCAAGGTCTTGGCGCGGGCTCTCTGCCTGAGATCGGCGGCGCGGCGGCGCAAGAGTCGATCGAAGAGATCAAAGACTACGTCCCCGAGGTAACCGAGGAGCCGGGCTTCGCAACACAGGTCGCGCGGACGTGGAGCGCATCGATCGACGCGGTCGGCGGCTTCTTCACGCGACTCTCACTGGCGACGGTCGGCTTCATCCCCTGGCTGACGGTGGTCCTGCCGCTGGCGCTGGTGGGTTGGCTGGTGTTCAAGCGTGTTCGACGGAGCGTCAAGTTGCCAATCGCATTGTCCTCGCCAAACAAGCCCGAGCAGCCTAAGGCAACAAGCTGATGATCTTGATCGTCAGGTAAAGCAATATCCAAAATACAAGCAACATGAGACTGACCACCGCGCGTGTCA